>NZ_JBHYIK010000106.1:0-23230 GCF_042739735.1 Amycolatopsis sp. NPDC059027
GTTAAGGCCACCTTACGGGCGTCAGACGCCCGTAAGGTGGCCTTAACGGCATGTGGGGCCCCGAAGTGGTAGGGCCTCAGCCCAGGACGCCGCCGAGCTTGACGTGACCCTTGAGCAGGTTGCGGGCGATGGTCCGGCGCTGGATCTCGTCGGTGCCCTCGTAGATGCGCAGCAGCCGCAGCTCCCGGTACCAGCGCTCGATCGGCAGCTCCCGCGTGTAGCCCATCCCGCCGTGGATCTGCAGGACACGGTCGACGATCTCGTTCGCCTTCACCCCGCCGTAGAGCTTCGCCATCGACTGCGCGTGCCGCGAGTCCATCTTCTGGTCGACCTGCCACGCCGCGTGCAGCACCAGCCAGCGCAGCGCTTCCAGTTCGACACCGGAGTCCGCGATCATCCACTGGATGGCCTGTCGCTCGGCGATCTTCTGCCCGAACGTCTCCCGCGTGTTGGCGTGCTCGATGGCCATCGACAGCAGCCGCTCGCACGAACCGATCGCGCGGGCGGGCAGCAGGTACCGGCCCTGGCCGATCCACTGCATCGCAAGTTCGAACCCACGTCCTTCCTCGCCGAGAATCTGCGACGAGGGCACGCGAACGTCCTGGAACACCAGCGAAGCCGGGCCCCACTCACCCATCGTGTCGATGTACTCGGACTTCCAGCCCATCTCACGATCGACGAGGAAGCACGTGACGCCGCCGTTCGCGCCCTTCTCTGGGTCGGTGATGGCGAACACCATGGTGAAGTCGGCCTCGTTGCCGCCGGTGATGAACGTCTTCTCGCCGTTGATGATCCAGTCGTCACCGTCCTTGCGGGCCGCGGTCCGGATCGCCTTCGCGTCCGACCCGGCACCCGGTTCGGTGATCGCGAAACAGGACTTCCGCTCACCCGAGATCGTCGGGAGCAGATAGCGCTCTTTCTGCTCCTCGTTGGCGTGGAACAGGATGTTGTCCGCCGAGCCACCGAACTTGAACTGCACGAAGGTGCGGCCGAGCTCGGCTTCGAGCAGCGCCGCCATCACCGCGGACAGCCCCATGCCGCCGTAGGACTCGGGCGTCAGCACACCCCAGAACCCGGATTCCTTGGCCTTGAGCTGAAGCTCGCGCAGTTCGTCGGAGGTGATCCCCGGCTGCCCGGCGCGCTCGCGGCGCAGGACCTCCGGCTCGAGCGGGATCAGCTCACGCTGGACGAAGGTGCGGACCCAGTCGCGCACTTCCCGTTCCTCGACGCTCAGGGTGAAATCCATGGCTACCTCTTCTGCGGAATTCTCTGCCCGACACGGTCGCGGCCGCGGAGGCGCCACGACGCTGGCTAAGCGCTTGCTTAGTTCAGGATACCCGTACTCCCGGTCACGTCTACCCCGTACGCGTGACAAGCGGGATCGGGCGCGGAAGGATCGAACGCAGGAGACAAAACTTGGGGGTTCCGGTGATGGAGATCGCAGTCCGGTGGTCGAGGCCGCTGCCGAACGAGGAGCGTTTCCTCCGGCTGCTCGACGACGTCGAGCTCGGACGGCACGAGGCATACCGGCAGGAAGCGGACAAGCGGCGCTTCCTCACCGGGCGGGTGCTCGCCAAGACCCTCACCGCCGAACGGCTCGGCCGCGACGTCGAGACGGTGCGGTTCGACGCGACGTGCGAGGACTGCGGGAAGCCGCACGGGCGGCCGCGGGTACCGGGCTCGGACCTGACGCTGACCATCTCGCACTCGGGCGACCTGATCGGCGTCGCGGCGACCGACGGCGTCCCGATCGGCCTCGACGTCGAGACGGCCACCCGCCGCGCGGACGACTCACTGATCGACTACGCGCTGAGCCCGGTCGAGCAGAAGGCGCTGGCCGGGCTGACCGCCGAGGAACGGGCCGCCGCGTTCTTCGTCTACTGGACCCGCAAGGAAGCCGTGATGAAGGCGACCGGCAAGGGCCTGAAGATCCCGCTGCAGAGCATCACGTTCTCCGGGCACGACGAGCCCGCGCGCCTGGTGTCCTCCGACGACGCGGCACTCGACCCGGCACTGACCCGCCTCGCCGATCTGGAAGCCACCGAGGGCTACCGCGCCGCCGTCGCGGTGCTGACCACGGAAGATCTCCAGGTCACCGAACACTTCTGGACCCCGGACGCCTGAGCAGCGGGAGCAAGGGACCTTTACTAGCGTTGCTTAGCGGAACTAACAAGCGTGAGCAAAGGTCCCTCGCCCACCTTCCGCAGGTCAGAGTGGGCCAGAGGGGGTGGACGAGCGCCCCAATGTGGCGTTCGGTGCGTTGGACGCACCCAATGCCACATTCGGGCGCATGAACCCCGGCTCAGACGTACGGGAGATTCGCGTCCGCCAGGCCCATCGCGCCCAGCAGCGTCCGGAACTTCGCGCTCGTCTCGTCCAGCTCGGCACGCGGGTCCGAGTCGGCCACAATGCCGCCACCGGCGTAGAGCCGCATCGACGTGTCGGCGACCTCGGCGCAGCGGATCGCAACCGCCCACTCGCCGTCCCCCGCGGCATCGACCCAGCCGACGGCACCGGCGTAGTAGTCCCGGTCGAACGGCTCCAGCTCGCTCACCAGCGAACGCGCGCCCTCGGTCGGGGTACCGCAGATCGCCGGGGTGGGGTGCAGCGCGGCGGCCAGGTCCAGTGCGGTGACGCCGGGATCGGCCAGCTCGCCCGTGATGGCGGTCCGCAGGTGCCAGATCGCCGGAGTGGACACCAGTTCCGGGCCGTCGGGAACGTCCAGCGAGCGGCAGAACGGCCGCAGCGCCTCCACGACGTAGTCCACGACGACCGCGTGCTCGATCTGGTTCTTGCGCGAGGTCCGCAACTCCTCGCCGTTGGCCCGGTCGGTCTCCGGATCGGCCGAACGCGGCATCGACCCGGCGTGCGGGAGGGTGAAAACGGAGCGTCCGGCGCGGGAGAGCAGCAGCTCCGGGGTGGCGCCGACGAGGGTGCGGCCGCTCGGCAGCTGGGCGGCGTAGGTGAAGTGGCGGGGGTTCTCCCTCGCCAGGTTGCGCACGATGTGCTCGGCACGCAGCGGTTCGGTGAACTCGAGGTCGAGGGCGCGCGCGAGGACCGCCTTGCTGAAACCCCGGTCCGCCAGCGCGGCGACCGTGGCGGCCACGGTGTCCATGTGCGCCTCGGGCGAGGGCACGGCGCGGACGTCCGACGGCCGCGGCAGCACCTCCCGTGGCAGGACAACGGCCGCGGAAGAATCATCCGCATCGGCGCGGAGCACCGTTCGCGGGAGTACGAGGTGCCCGGGGACACGCGTGCCGGAGCCGGTGTCGAAGGGCAGGACACCGACCGCCAGCGGCGCGCGGGCAGCCTTCAGCTGCCGGGACACCTCGGCGGCGAGCCGGCCCGGGTCGGTCTCGGTGACGGTCCGCTGGACACCCTGCGCGAGCAGGGCGCGGCGGGCCGTCGCGAGCAGGAAGTCACCCCGCTGGTAGCGGGCGGCGAGGTCGACCGGGGTCGCCGGCGCGGTACTGGTCGTCACGCCTCCAGCGTCCCAGGATCCGGGAGGTCCGCGGGGAAAGTGTTGCCGGGGCAACACCGTGTCCAGGCTCCTGCCGCAGGCAGGATCACACCTTCCCCGCGGGGACTCCCCGACGGCTACTTGAGCGCGTCGATGAGCGCCTCACGCTGGCGCTCGCCGAGGCCGGCGGCACGCCGGTCGGGGTCGATGCCCGCCTGCTCGAGCAGGGCGGCGACCTTGACAGCGCCCAGGCCGGGGACGGCCTTCAGCAGCTGGGTGACCTTCGTCTTCCCGATGGTCTTGTTCTCCTTGGCCTGCTTGAGCACCTTCTCGATGCTCTCCTTGCCGGACTTGATCGACGCAAGCAGCTCGGAACGCGCCTTACGTGCCTCGGCCGCCTTCGCGAGGGCCTCGGCGCGCTGCTCCGGAGTCAACGTGGGCAGAGCCAACGTAGTAGTCCTTTCCTCATCAGGTCTCCGCTTTCGCGGCCGACGGCCTTATCCCCATGCTTGCAGGTGCAAGCGCTGGCCAGCCGTCTCTTACCACCGCCCCAGTAAACGCCACGACGTTCACGGACGTACAACCGACACGCACTTATTACCCCTCGACCACCCGGTGGGCAACCCGTCGCCTCCCCGCTCCAGCCTGCGGAAACGTCCACCCGACACGCTTCGCAGCCGGGTTCGCTCACTCGAAAGTGCGGCGCATTTCACCCGCTATGGGTGACTACTTTCGTTCCCACATAAGGAAAATGTTGAAAATTGATGATCTTGTACCGGTTTACGTGGCCACCCGTTAGCGGGACGTCGTAACCGAAGAGTTGCCTGAGTTGACCATGCTCGGAACGCCCGTTCCGCATTAGAGTCGGCGGCACCCAGACCACCGGCGAATGAGTCCACGGGAGTCCCCCATGTTGAGCACGATGCAGGACCGGCCGCTGTCGCTGGCCACGCTGCTCCGCCACGGCACCTCGGTGCACGCGGGGAGCGAAGTCATCACCTGGACCGGTTCAGAAGCCCGCCGCGAGAGCTACGCCGAGCTCGGCAAGCACGCCGCCCGGCTCGCGAACGCCCTCCGGAGCCTCGGGGTGACCGGCGATCAGCGCGTCGGCACATTCATGTGGAACAACGCCGAGCACCTCGCCGCCTACCTCGCCGTCCCCGCGATGGGCGCGGTGCTGCACACGCTGAACATCCGGCTGTTCCCCGAGCAGCTGACGTTCGTGGCCAACCACGCCGAGGACCAGGTCGTCATCGTGGACGGCACCCTGGTCCCACTACTGGCGAAGCAGCTACCAGGGCTAAAGACGGTCAAACACGTCATCGTCGCGAACGGCGACGCCGCCGCGCTGGAGGCGCCGGCCGGGGTCCAGGTGCACTCCTACGACGCGCTGCTGGCCGCCCAGCCCGACGAGTTCGACTGGCCGCTGGTCGACGAGCGCTCGGCCGCCGCGATGTGTTACACCTCGGGCACGACCGGTGACCCCAAGGGCGTCGTGTACTCCCACCGCTCGATCTGGCTGCACTCGATGCAGGTCTGCATGACCGACAGCATGCGGCTGGCCCAGCACGACAAGGCCCTCGCCATCGTCCCGATGTTCCACGCGATGGCCTGGGGCATGCCCTACGCCGCGCTGATGGTCGGCGCGTCCCTGCTCATGCCGGACCGTTTCCTCCAGCCCGCCCCGATCGCCGCGCTGCTCGCCGCCGAGAAGCCGACGTTCGCGGGCGCGGTGCCGACGATCTGGCAGGGCCTGCTCGCCCACCTCGACGCGAACCCGCAGGACATCTCCCACCTGCGCGAGGTCGTCGTCGGCGGCTCGGCGGCACCGCCGTCGCTGATGCACGCCTTCGAGGACCGCTACAACGTGCCGATCCTGCACGCGTGGGGCATGACCGAGACGTCGCCACTGGGCAGCGTCGCGCGGCCGCCGGCGTCGGCGACCGGCGAAGAGCACTGGGCCTACCGTTACACGCAGGGCCGCTTCCCCGCGTCGGTCAGCGCGCGGCTGATCGGCGACAACGGCGAAGTCCTGCCGTGGGACAACGAGGCCGTGGGCGAGCTGGAGGTCCAGGGGCCGTGGATCGCGGCCGCCTACCACGGCGGCGCCGAGGTCGACCCGGACAAGTTCCACGACGGCTGGCTGCGCACCGGCGACGTCGGCAAGATCAGCCCGGACGGCTTCCTGACCCTGACCGACCGGGCGAAGGACGTCATCAAGTCCGGCGGCGAGTGGATTTCCTCGGTCGATCTGGAGAACCAGGTCATGGCGCATCCCGCGGTCGCGGAGGCCGCGGTGATCGGCATCCCGGACGAGAAGTGGGACGAGCGGCCGCTGGTCGCCGTCGTGCTCAAGGAGGGCCAGAACGTCACCGCCGAGCAGCTGCGCGAGTTCCTGGCCGACAAGGTCGCGAAGTGGCAGCTGCCGGAGAACTGGACTTTCGTGGACGAGGTGCCGAAGACCAGTGTCGGCAAGTTCGACAAGAAGCGGCTGCGGGCGTTCCACTCCGAGGGAAAGCTCGACATCTCACAGCTCTAACGGGTAAACATCCGGCGAGTCAGATGGTCCGTGGGGGCCTCCCTGAGGGAATCTAGGTCCCTCAGGGAGGCCCCCACGGGCTTGTGGCAGATGGGACTGGGGATGCAGCAGCGCAGCAGGCGGAACTTCTTCGCACTGGCGGGTATGGCGGCGGCGGGCGTGACCGCGGCCGCGTGCGGGTCGAACACGGGCAGGCAGGGCAATCCGCCGCCGTCGACGGCGTACTCGGCGGCGCCGCCGGAACCGGCGAAACCCACGCTGCAGCAGTGGTATCACGCGTACGGCGAGGACGGCGTCCAGGACGCGGTGAAGCGCTACGCCGCCGCGTACCAGAAGGCCAAGGTCTCCGTGCAGTGGAACCCGGGCGACTACGACTCGAAGATCGTGACGGCCCTGCAGAACAGCCCCGTGCCGGACGTCTTCGAGGCACAGGTCAAGATCGACTGGGTGCGGCAGAACCAGGTCGTCCCGCTCGACGACCTCATCGGCCCGGTGAAGAGCGACTTCACCCCGGCGCTGCTCGCCGCGAACACGGTCGAGGGCAAGGTCTACGGCATCCCGCAGGCCATCGACACCCAGGTTCTCTTCTACCGCAAGAGCCTGCTGTCCGCCGCGGGCGTGCAGCCGCCGCAGACCGTCGACGAACTGATCGACGCGGCGGCGAAACTCACCAAGGGCGGAGTGAAGGGCTTGTTCGTCGGCAACGACGGCGGCGTCTCGACGCTGACCGGCCCGCTGCTGTGGTCGGCAGGGCTCGACTACCTGAAGAACGACAACCGCGAGGTCGGCTTCGACGACCCGCGCGCGGCGACGGCGTTCGGCAAGCTGCGCGCGCTCAACACGAACAACTCGCTGCTGCTCGGCGCGCCGACGGACTGGTCGGATCCCGCCGCGTTGATCGACGGCCTCGCCGCGATGCAGTGGACCGGGCTGTGGAACGTGCCGAAGATCCAGGCCGCGCTGAAGGACGACTTCGGCGTGCTGGCGTTCCCGAAGCTCGACGGCAGCGGCGCGCCGTCGGTTCCGGTCGGCGCGTACGGCGCGATGGTCAACGCCAAGAGCCCGAACGTGGCCGCCGCCAAGGACTTCGTGAAGTGGCTGTGGATCGACCAGACGGCGGATCAGCTGGAGTTCGCCACGAAGTTCGGCTTCCACGTGCCGGCCCGGCAGAGCCTGGTGGACAAGGCGGACAACCTGAAGTCCGGCCCCGCCGCCGACGCCGCCCGGTTCGTCAAGGAGAACAGCCACCTCATCGGCGGCCCAGTGTGGACCCAGCCGTCGAACACCGCGCTGAGCGACGCGGTCGCGAAGATCGCCAAGGAAACCGCCGACCCGGCGGCCGAGACGAAGAAGGCGGTCGACGTCGCGAAGGCCGAGCTGAAGCGCCTGTTCGGCTGATGCGGTCGCGCAAGGCCCGCGACACCGCGGTCTTCTGGCTGTTCGTGGGGCCGCTCCTGATCGGGCTGATCGTGTTCGCGTACCTGCCGATCGGCTGGAGCGCGTACCTGTCCTTCTTCGACGCGCGCAACACGGTCACCCCGAGCACGTTCGTCGGGCTGGACAACTACGCGCACATGCTGACCGACGAACCGTTCTTGTCCAGCCTCGGGACGTTCAGCGTGTTCGCGGTGTTCATCGTGCCGCTGACCTTCGTGCTTTCACTGGCGCTGGCGGTCGGGGTCAACCAGCTGAAATTCGCCCGCGCGTTCTTCCGTTCGGTGTTCTTCCTTCCCTTCGCCTGTTCCTACGTGGTGGCCTCGCTGATCTGGAAGACGTCGTTGTTCTCCGGTGTCCGATATGGACTGGCGAACTCGGTGCTGGGCTTGTTCGGCGCCGACCCGGTGGCCTGGACCGGGACCGTGCATCCGCCCTTGTACTGGGTCGTGCTGGTGACCGCGCGGCTGTGGTTGCAGCTGGGTTTCTACATGATCCTGTTCCTCGCCGCGCTGCAACGAATCCCGAAGCATCTCTACGAGGCGGCGTGGCTCGACGGCGCGAAACCCGGCTGGCAGGTGTTCCGGCACATCACGCTGCCGCAGTTGCGCGCGACGTCCGTCGCGGTGCTGCTGCTCAACCTCATCAACGCGTACCAGGCGTTCGACGAGTTCTACAACATCATGGGCGATTCACGCGGCTATCCGCCGTTCGCCAGGCCGCCGCTGGTGTACCTCTACTACACCTCGCTCGGCTCCGGCGGTCAGGACCTCGGGCGCGGCAGCGCGGGCGCGGTGATCCTGGCGCTGATCATCGCGCTGGTGACCCTGTTGCAGGGCAGGGTGTTCCGGTTCGATCGGGAGGCGGTGTGAAAGCGCTCGCGCGGTGGACCGCGCTCCTCGTCGCGACGGTGCTCTTCCTGCTGCCGTTCTACCTGCTGCTGCGCAACGGCCTGTCGACCCGCGCCGAGATCACCGCGCCCGGCTGGACGTTCTTCCCCTCGACGGTGCACTGGGAGAACATCGGCGACCTGTTCTCGCTGCAGGACGTCCCGTTCGCGCACAGCCTGCTGACGTCGGCCGTCGTCGCCGTGGTCCAGACCGCCGGCGTGCTGCTGGTGTGCTCGCTCGCGGGCTACGGACTGGCCAGGATTCCTTACCGGCACTCGAAAAAGGTGCTGTACGCGGTGATCGCGACGTTGATGATCCCGACATCGGTCACCTTCGTGCCCAGCTTCGTGGTGGTGTCCACCCTCGGCTGGGTCTCGGATCTGCGCGGGCTGGTGATCCCCGGGATCTTCAGCGCCTTCAGCGTGTTCCTTTTCCGGCAGCATTTCGTGGACTTCCCCCGCGAACTGGAGGAAGCGGGCCGGATGGACGGGCTGAGCCGCTGGGGCGTGTTCTGGCGGATCGTGGTGCCGAACTCGCGCGGGTTCTTCGCGGCGATCGCGGTGATCACCGTGATCGGCAGCTGGAACGCGTTCCTGTGGCCGCTGGTGATCGCGCAGTCGCCGGACTCGTGGACCGTCCAGGTGGCATTGTCCGGGCTGCTCACCTCGCAGAATCCCCAGCTGAACCTGCTGTTCCTCGCCGCGGCGATCTCGATCCTGCCGATCGTGCTCCTGTTCGTCTTCCTGCAGCGTTACCTGGTGCGCGGCGTCGCCGAATCCGGCCTCAAAGGATAGTCACTCCCAGGAGTCGGCCTGATTAGCCCGAATGGCGGCACTATGAGGCATTAACAAATGTGACCCTGTGCGCTCATCATGGAACGCGGGGCGGACAACAGACGACGGGTCCATGGCTGCTCCGCAAGATCGACTGAGACCGGAGCCCGTTCGAGGGGGAACGCCATGGCCACCTGGTGGATCGACTACAGCGCAGCGAAACTCTCCGCCGCCACGATAAAATCGGCCAAGATCGGGTCGAACGGCGAGACCGCGACCGGCGTCATCCGCTACATCGACGCGCCGAATCTGCTCGGCACCAAGCACACGAACGCGTCCGAGTACCGCGACCAGTTGAATTCCGGCCTCGGCCTCGCCATGTACTTCGAGGTCGACCAGGACGACGCGATAGGCGGGTACGCGCAGGGGCAGGAAAACGCGCGGCGCGCGCTCGCCGGGTGCAACTACCTCGGCTTTCCCGGCGTGATCTTCTTCTGCGCCGACCGGTGGTTCAACGCTCCAGGGCGGCCGGTCATCACGGCCGCCCTGTGGCAGGCCTATCTCGACGGCGCGGTGAGCATCCTTGGCCGGGGCCGGGTCGGCGCATACGGATTCGCCGACGCGATGGACGCCGGCCGCGGCCACGTCGACTACTTCATCCAGTGCGGGGCCTGGGAAGCGGCCCGCGGCTTCATCAACGGCTGGCAGGACAACAACTATCAGCCCATCGTCGGGGGCATCCAGACCGACCGGGTCCTGATCCTGCGCCCGATCCCCTTCACCCCCGGTGGAGGTTCGTCCGCGTTCATGAACGACGAGGAGTGGAACATGCAGCTACAGTCCGGAGAGCGACGCAGCATGTCGTTCGACATCCCCGCCGGGGCCAGCCAGATCCGCGTCAACTGCCCGGTCGACTTCATCATCGTGCACGGGATCTGGCAAGCCGGTGAAGGGCTTCCCGAGGGCGACAAGTTCGACTACAAGTGGAGCAACGAAGCCGACTTCCACATCGACCGGCTCCGGCCGTGGAAGATCGACGTGGCGCCCGGCGCGACGCAGGGATCCATCATCTACACCTATTCCCCGGGGCATCCGGAACGAACGGCTTCCCTTTCGTTCCGCTGATCCCGCTTTCCGCCGAGCCAGCGGAAAATCAGGACGAACGACAGCACCAGCGCGCCGCCGTCGGTGAGCAACGACGGCAGGAGCCCGGCAGGACCGTAGAGTTCCAGTGACGCGCGGAAAACCGCGGGCGGGATCGCGATCACGCCCGCCGCCTGGGTGATGTTGACGATCAGCACCAGCCAGAAGATCCGCGCACGCGGCCACAGCGCCAGGAGACCGAGCAGGTTACCGGCCAGGTAGAGATCCCCTACCAGCCGGAGCACGGTGAGGAATCCTGGCGCTTCGGCCCGCGCCTCGGCGGGTGACTTCCCCGCCAGCCGCATGGCCGTTTCGATCATGTGCGGGTCGATGACGACGAAGTTCTGCAGTGCCGTGCCGATCGCGAACACCGCCGAGCACACCGCGACCACCAGCCGCAGTCTCGGCGTCCACGTTTCCCCGGTATCTGCCATGACTCCCCCTGTTCTCTATCACCGATAGAGAACAATCTATCACTGATAGAGTGCTCGGGTGGCACGCAAAGGCACGCTCGACCGTGAGCAGATCACCGAGGCCGCACTGGGCCTGCTCGACGAGGTCGGACTGGCCGAACTCAGCACGCGCAAACTGGCCACCCGCCTCGGGATCAGCTCGCCGACGCTGTACTGGCACGTCCAGGACAAGGGACAGCTGCTCGATCTGCTCGCGGAGGCCATCTGCGCGGACGCGTTCGAGATCGACGGCTCGCTGCCGTGGCGCGAGCAGCTGGCGAGCGGACTCCGGCAGTTCCGCGCCCTGCTGCTACGCCATCGCGACGCCGCGACACTGCTCCGCGAACGCCCGCCGACCGGGCCGCATCGGCTGGGGCACATCGAGACGACAGTGCGCATCCTGCTCGACGCGGGCTTCTCCGCCGACGAGACCGCCGGGATCGCCCGTCTGCTCGCCGCGCACGTGCTCGCCTCCGTCGAACAGTTGCCATCGGTCTCCAAGGACGCCAAGAACCCTTTCGCCGCAGGCGAAATCGACAAGCCCACCCCAGCGAGTTCCGGGGACTACCCGAATCTGCGCGGCCTCGCTCCCGCGTTCGCTCGTCTATCCACAGAGGACTTGTTCGAACTCGGCATCGACATCATCCTCGACGGCCTCGACCACCGCCGCCGCCGAACCCGCCGGAAACGCTAGCGCCCCACTGCCGGCCACCCGGGTACCGAATGCGAGATTTCTTCGTGTTTCCCTTCCCTGCCGTTCACCGTCCCGCTAACCTCATGCGGCACCGTGCACAACGGCCCGGAATCCAGGCAGCAGGGAGCACAAGATGGCCGAACTGACCAGGCGCGCGTTCACCACGGCGGGCGTCACCGGCCTCGGGCTGCTGCTGTGCACCCCTGCTTCGAACGCGCTCGACCGCGCGCTGCGGCTGACCGGCACCCGCACGGTGTCGACGTCCGGCACCACGCTCGAATCCGTCGCCACCCCGGTGACCGCGGGTCCCGGCTACACCCGGCTCACCGCGGGCCCCGGCTGGCCGCTCAAGGTCCGCGACGAACTGGCCACGGCGAAGGCGGGCCGGGACGACCGGCGCCGCGCGCTGAGTTCGTTCGTGCAGTTCACCGATCTGCACATCACCGACACCGAGAGCCCGGCAAGGTTCGAATACCTGCACGCTTTCGCCGGCGGCGCGCACCGCCCGCAGGAGACGCTCGGCGCCGTCGCCACCAACGCGCTGGTGCGCCGCGTGAACAGCCTGCGCGCCGGGCCGTTCACCGGACGGCCGTTCGACCTCGTGGTGACCACCGGCGACAACACCGACAACCACGAACACCTCGAACTCGACTGGTTCCTCACGCTCCTCAACGGCGGCTCGGTGACCCAGAACTCAGGCGACCCGCATCGCTACGAGGGCGTTCAGAACTCCGGCAACAAGCAGTACTGGAATCCCGGGATCCCGCTCGACGACGCGTATTCGAAGAAGGGTTTCCCGCAGCTGCCCGGCCTCCTCGAAGCGGCGGGCGGCACCTTCGCCGCGAGCGGCCTCGACGTCCCGTGGTACTGCACGTTCGGCAACCACGACGACAGCATCGTGGGCACGCTGCCGGACCTGCCAGGCCAGGAAGCCTGGTACACCGGCAGGTACAAGGTGATCGGGAAGGACGAGAGCACCACCCGCAAGCTCGCCGCGGCGCTCGCGAAACCCGGCGCCACGGTGCCGGTCGGCGAACTGTTCGGTGGCTCGGGCACGATCCGCGAGGTCACCCCGGACGAGCGGCGCCGCCCCTTCAGCACCGCGGAATTCGTGCGCGCGCACCTGGACACCGCGCACACCGGGCCGGGCCCGGTCGGGCACGGTTTCGGCGAGAACAACGCCGACGGCCGCAACGTCTACTACACGTTCCGCATCGCGCCGGGGATCACCGGCATCAGCCTCGACACCACGACGCTCGGCGGTTTCGCGGACGGGTCGATCGGGCTCGGCCAGTTCACCTGGGTCGAGTCGATCCTCAAGCGCGGCAGCTCGACCTACTACGATTTCTTCGGCAACCGGGTCACCCAGCAGGTCACCGACGAGCTGTTCATCCTGTTCAGCCACCACACCAGCACGTCCATGGGCAACCTGCTGCCCGACCGGCGGCACCCGCTGGAGCTCCGGCTGAACGGCGACACGTTCGCCGGCCTGCTCAACCGCTTCCCGAACGTCCTGGCCTGGGTCAACGGACACACCCACGAGAACAAGATCACCCCGCACCGCGGCAAGACACCGGCGCAGAGCTTCTGGGAGATCAACACCGCGTCGCACATCGACTTCCCGCAACACGCCCGCGTCATCGAGGTCGCCGACAACGCCGACGGCACGCTGTCTCTGTTCACCACGCTCATCGAGGCCGAATCGCCGTACGCCGCCGCCTACGGTGACCACGGCGCGGACGCGCTGGCGTCGCTGTACCGGGAACTGTCCTACAACGACGTCCAAGCCGTACCGGGCCGGGTGGGCACGGACGCGGACCACAACACCGAGCTGCTGCTCCTCAATCCCCTCGCCTGAGCCCTCGCTGTGCCAAAGTGAGGCATGGACATCGAGCTGGCGGACGCCGTCGCGAGCGTGCGGGACGAATTGCTGACAGCGGCGGCACAGGGTGCGGGCGCGGACCTCGAGTTCGTGGTCGGGCCGATCGAGCTGGAGTTCGCCGTCGAACTGCGCAAGGATGCCAAGGCCAAGGCGGGTTTCAAGGCGTGGGTGGTGTCCGCCGACGTCGAAGCCGGCGTGGTGCGCGGACGCACGCACAAGGTGAAGCTGACGGTCACCCCACGGCTCCCGGACGGCGGTGACGTCGTCGTCGCCGGAGCGGCGTCCCGTCCGGCAGGGCCGGGAGACGTGTCGGAATACGTGGGCCGCTGAGAGTTCCCTCGTGGAATGGGCACGCGTCGCCGCGGTCACCGGTCCCGGTGGCCCCGGCTCGGGCTACGTCGTCGCGCCGCGGCTGGTGCTGACGTCGGCCCACGTCGTGCACGCGACGGGTGATGCGGTGACGGTGTTCCGCCCGGGTCGGGCCGGGGAGTTCACCGGGCGAGTGGTGTGGTGCGGAACGCCGGCGGGCCGTGACGACGCGGCGTTGGTCGAGGTGGGCGACGAGGCGTGGGAACCGATACCCGGCGCCGTCGCGTGGGGCCACACGGTCACTCATCGGACCGGAATCCCTTGTGTCACTTGGGGTTCACCCGACCTGGTGCAGCGCGCGGGGCGGCCGGCCGAGGTGGCGCAGGTGTCCGGGACGTTCAACGCCGGGGACCGCATGGTCGGCGACCGGTACGTGCTGAACCTCGACATTCACCCGCCCGCGCCGACGGGTCCCGGCACTTCGCCGTGGGGAGGCCTGTCCGGCGCGGCGCTGTGCTGCGGCGAGCTGGTCACCGGGGTCATCGCGACGGATCCGGCCGGGCGCGGGCATTCCGCGCTCGAAGCTGTCCCGATGTACGTGCTGCTGCGCGATCCCGCCTTCGCCACGCTCGTCGGTGACGCCACGCTCGACCCCGTCGAACTGCGGGACCTGACCGATCCACAGGCGCGCGTCCAGGTCGGCGGGACGGTCACGTCGCCTGCCGGTCTGCTGCCCGCGCGCCGCGCCATGGTCCCGTTCCGCGGCCGTGAGGACCTGCTCGGCGAACTCCGGGCCTGGGCGGAATCGCCGGGTTCGAGCCTGTGGCTGCTGCACGGCCAAGGTGGCCAGGGCAAGACCAGGCTGGTGCACGAGTTCGCCGCCCGGCTCGGCTGGACAGCACTGTGGCTCGACGCCGCCGCTGCGGATCTCGGCGTCCTCTCGGACACGGTCGTACCGCTGCTCGTGGTCGTCGACTACGCCGAGACCCGTATCGACCAGCTGGCCACGTTGCTCGACATCGTGGCGCGACGCCGCTCGAACACGCCGGTGAAGATCGTCGCGCTGGCGCGGACAGCGGGTTCGTGGTGGCAGCAACTGGCGAGCGAGAACGACGTCGCGGGTGACATGGTCGACGTCGCGACGGTGCGCGAGCTGCCGATCCTGGACGCCACCGCCTCCGGTCAAGACGACATGTACCGCGCGGCGGTGGACGCCTTCGCCGCCGCGCTCACTTCCGCGCCGAACTTCGGCGGCGTGGACTGGGCTTCGGCCGCCGCCGGGTGTTCCCCGCCGACGACGTCCGGCGACGAGACGGTCCTGTCGGTGCAGATGACAGCGCTTTCCGACCTGCTCGACGCCGCGCGTCCCGGCCAGGGCACCGGGACACGCGGCCCGGAGGACCGGCTGCTCGATCACGAACGCCGGTACTGGGAAAGCACCGCGCGGGCCCACGGCCTGCTGCCCGCCCTGAGCATGGCGACGTTGACCGACGCGATCACCGCGGCCGCCCTGATCGGCCCGCCAAGGCATGAGGACGCCGACAAGTTCCTGACGCTGATCCCGGGCCTGGCCGACCAGCCGCTGGACCGCCGCGACACCGTCCGTGCCTGGCTGACGGACCTCTACCCGTCCGACGGGCAAACCGCTTTCGCCTACCTGCAACCGGATCGGCTCGCCGAACGGCTCATCGGACGGTTCGTCCTCGACCGCACCCGCAACGGCCTGATCGACGCGCTGATCCCCGCACTCGTCAAAGGCGCGGCCGAGGATCTGCTGACGTTCTGCACGCGTGCGGCCGCGCACAGAGTTTTCGGTGACGCGGTGCGCGAGTACGTAACGTCGTTGTGCCTGCGGTACGCCGATGTGCTGGCGGTACCCGCGATCGACGTCGCCACGCAGGTGGAGGATCCGCGCCCGCTCGTCGCCGCACTCGACCGCATCGCGACCGATCCCGCCACCGAAACCGAACGTCTCGTCGCCTGGTCGAAGGCGCTGCCCGAACACAGTACGGCGCTGGCGGAAACGACCATCCACATCAGACGGTCGCTGGTCGCCAGGTTCCGTGCTTCGGCGGGCCGGAACGGAATGGGAGGCAGGGCAAGGCTCGCGAGCGGTCTCCACAATCTCGCCATCAGCCTGGATACGCCGGAGCGGTGGCCGGAAGCCCTAGCGCTCCTCACCGAAGCCATAGCGGCCTACCGTGATCTCGCCGCCGCATACCCCGCCAAGGTCCTCCCTGAACTCGCTAACGGGCTCAACAGCCTTTCGAATCTGCAGGCACACCTCGGACAACGAGCAAACGCACTCGACACCTGTACCGAAGCCGTGGAAATCTATCGACGGCTGGCCGACAGCGAGCCCGAGACATTCATGCCCCTCTTCGCCAGAACGCTGAGCAACCTCGCTTCCTGCCAGGCAGCCCTCGGCCGCCGTACCGAAGCTCTCGAATCCATCACCGAGTCGGTGAAAATCGAACGGCGATTGGCCGAGGAAGAACCCGATGTGGTCAACGCTCACCTGGCGAACGCTTTGCACAATCTCGCCCTCCGTCAGGCGGCCGTAGGCAGGTTGGCCGCCGCGCTCGCCACCACCACCGAAACCGTCGACCGGTATCGCGAACTCGCCGCCCTGCGACCGGATGCCTACACCTTCGATCTCGCGGCGAGCCTCAGCAACCTCGGGCTCAGGCTGGAACGCTTCGCGCACCACAACAAAAGCTTGTACGCATGTAACGAAGCGGTCGACCTCTACCGACGGCTTGTCGCGAAAAGACCTGCCGCCACTTTCCTCTCACACCTGGCTAGCGGCCTAATCAATCTCTCACGCATGCAAGAAAAAATTGGCCTCCGAGAAGAGCCCTTAGCCACAGCGGCCGAGGCGGTTGAACTTTTGCGGCAGCTTGGGAAAAGCCAGCCGAACGCATTCCTTCCTGCGCTCGCCACAAGTTTCGACAACCTGTCAAGCAGACAGGAGAGTGTCGGCCATACAGCAGAGGCTCTTTCTTCCAGCACGGCAGCGGTGGAGATCTCCCGGCGGCTCGTCGAGTCCGAACCGGACGCGTTCCTTCCCGGCCTCGCCGCCCACTTGAACACCCTCGCCCATCGTCAGGCAAACATAGGGCAACAAGAGGCGGCATTGGCCTCCGTCACCGAAGCCGTCGAGATCACCCGGCACCTCACCAAAACCGAACCTTATGCACATCTGCCAGACCTCGCCAGCTACATAAATGACCTCGGCAACCACCAAGCCGGTACCGGGGACCTGTCTGCAAGTATCGCTTCACTCACTGAAGCCGCAGTCATCTGGCGTCGCCTCACCGAGGCTGAACCGGCACATCTGCCCAACCTCGCCCGTACCCTGAACACCCTCGGCAACCACCAATCCACCTCCGGCGCCCCTGAGGCGGGCAGCGCCACCCTTGCCGAAGCCGTCGCCATCCGTACCCAGCTCGCCCAGGCTAACCCGTTGAAGCACCTGCCCGGCGTCGCCGAGAGCCTGCACAACCTCGCCCTCGTCCAGAGCGATCTCGGGCGCCACGACGAAGCCTTTGCCTCCGTCACCGAGGCAGTCGAGATCTACAGACCACTGGCCACTGGAGACCCTGGCAGGTTCCGGTTCCCCTTCGGATGTTCGCTCCACGAACTCGCGAACCATCAGCTGGACCGAGATCTGCACCAGGAAGCGCTGGACACGCTCAGTGAAGCCGTCGCCATCCGCTGCGAGCTGGGTACCTCGGACAGCAGGCTCACCGACCTCGGGGACAGCCTAAACAACCTCGCTCTCTGCCACGAGGCGCTCGGCCAACGGGACGAGGCACTACGAGCCATCGACGAAGCGGCCAAGATCTTCCAACGGCTGGGCAGCCACGAGGACGAACTCGAACGTGCTCGGCGGATCCGAAAGCGGCTCCAGGGCGACGCCTGAGCGGCATTACCTCCGGGGTAATCGACGTCGCGCACGCCATGGGGCAGGCTCCACGGCATGACCGACCCCGAAGGCACCCAGCTGTTCCACCGGACCATGCCCTTCAGCGAACGGCTCGGCATCGAGGTGCTGGAGCACGGCCCCGAGCTGGTCCGCAGCCGGCTCGAGCACGCCGAAGACCTCTGCACACTCGGCGGCGTGCTCCACGGCGGCGCTCTGATGGCGCTGGCCGACTCGACGGGCGCGGTGTGCGCGTTCCTCAATCTGCCCGAGGGCGCTCAAGGCACGACGACCGTCGAGTCGAAGACGAACTTCCTGCGTGCCATCCGTTCGGGCTACGCGGTTGCGTCGTCCAGGCCACTGCACGCGGGGCGGAAGTTCGTCGTGGTGGAGACGGAGATCCACGACGACGCCGGCAAGCTGGTCGCGAAAGTGACACAGACGCAGGCAGTCTTGTAGACAACTGTTTACATACCCGGCCTGACCGGCGAAAATCTCTCGCTACTGGGTGGGTGCCGAGGGATGGAGCCGGAATGCGGGTGCGCGGGTTGTTCACGTTACTGTCCATCGCCATGTTGACCGCAGTGACCGCGCAGGTCGCCGAGGCGCAGCCGGGGCGACCCGGTGACGACGAGGCGATCGACTACCACGAATGGTCGAACTCGCACGGCTTCCGCCACGGCGACGCGGCAGGCGTCGGGATCGAGCACGACGGGCTGCGCATCACCCGGCCGGTGGGCACGATCCAGCACGCCGAGCCCGGGCTGGGCACCAACCGGACGTACGAGTACGGCAGCTGGACGTCGCCGATGTACGCCCAGGGCTTCGACGCGACGCAGCTGATCGCGTCGTGGAACGCGAAGACGCCCGCGAAGACGTGGCTGCAGGTCGAGGCCAAGGGCCGCACGGCAGCCGGGGCCGAGACCACGTGGTACGTGATGGGCCGCTGGGCGAGTGGCGACGGCGACATCCAGCGGACCAGTGTCAACGGCCAGGACGACGCCAACGCGAGCGTGGACGTCGATACGCTCGGCACGAAGAGCGGTGTCACGCTGCGGTCCTACCAGCTGCGGATCACGCTGTACCGCGAGGCAGGCTCGCGCGTCACCCCGGTGGTGACGTCGCTGGGCGCGATGACGTCCGCGGTGCCCGACCGTTTCGACGTCCGGACGACGAAACCGGGCCGTGCCACCGGGATCGAGCTCGACGTCCCGCCGTACGCCCAGAACCTCCACAAAGGACAGTTCCCGCAGTACGGCGGCGGCGGGGAGAACTGGTGCAGCCCGACCGCGACGGAGATGGTCGCCGAATACTGGGGCAAGCGGCCCAAGCCCGCGGACATGGCCTGGATCCCGGCGGACTACGTCGATCCGTCCGTGGCCTACGCGGCGCGCTACACCTACGACTACGCCTACGAGGGCACCGGGAACTGGCCGTTCAACACCGCCTACGCCGCCTCGCTCGGGCTGCGCGGGCACATCACCCGGCTGCATTCGCTCAACGAGCTGGAAAACTACATCGCCCGCGGCATCCCGGTCATCACGTCGCAGTCGTTCGAGTCCAGCGAACTCGACGGCGCGGGGTACGGCACCGCCGGGCACATCATGGTCGTCATCGGGTTCACGAAGGACGGTGACGTCATCACGAACGACCCGGCGTCCAACAGCAACGACAACGTCCGCACCGTCTACAAGCGCGACCAGTTCGAAAAGATCTGGCAGCGCACCCAGCGGCACACCGCGGACGGCAGTGTCGCGAGCGGGCCCGGTGGCGTCGTCTACCTGATCACCCCGGCCTGACCGGCGTCACCCCGGCCACGCATGCGGGAGTCGCCATGTCCGCATGATCCGTGGCAAGCTGCGAGTACCAGCACCAGCACCGCAGCCGAAAGGTGGTCGAGGCATGCCGTACGAGGTCCAAGGTGTCGTCGCACGTGCGAAGGGTGAGCCGGTCACGCTGGAGACCGTGCTCGTCCCCGACCCGGGCCCCGGCGAGGCGGTGGTCTCGGTGCAGGCCTGCGGCGTGTGCCATACCGACCTGCACTATCGCGAAGGCGGCATCAACGACGAGTTCCCGTTCCTGCTCGGCCACGAAGCCGCCGGACGTGTCGAGCGGGTCGGCGAGGGCGTCACCGATCTCGAACCCGGCGACTACGTCATCCTGAACTGGCGGGCCGTCTGCGGCACCTGCCGGGCCTGTCGCCGCGGCAAACCGTGGTACTGCTTCTCGACGTTCAACGCCGCTCAGCCGATGACGCTGTCCGATGGCACGAAGCTCAGCCCGGCACTCGGCATCGGCGCGTTCCTCGAGAAAACGCTTGTCCACAGTGGACAGTGCACGAAGGTCGACCCCGAGGCCGAACCGGCGGTGGCCGGGCTGCTCGGCTGCGGCGTCATGGCAGGGATCGGCGCCGCGCTCAACACGGGTGCGGTGAGCCGGGGCGATTCGGTGGCCGTGATCGGCTGCGGCGGGGTCGGGAACGCCGCGGTAGCCGGGGCGAAGCTCGCCGGCGCGACTACGATCGTCGCAATCGACACGGACGACCGCAAGCTCACCTGGGCACAGGAGTTCGGCGCGACCCACACGCTCAACAGCAAGGGCCTCGATGAGGGCGAAGTGGTCGAGACCATCCGGGAGGCCACCGGCTCGTTCGGCGCGGACGTGGTCATCGACGCCGTGGGCAGGCCGGAGACCTGGCGTCAGGCCTTCTACGGCCGCGATCTCGCCGGGACGGTCGTGCTGGTCGGGGTGCCGACGCCGGAAATGCGCCTCGACGACATGCCGCTCATCGACTTCTTCTCGCGCGGCGGGTCGCTCAAATCGTCCTGGTACGGCGACTGCCTGCCCTCGCGGGACTTCCCGCTGCTGGTGGACCTCTATCTGCAGGGCAAGCTCCCGCTGGACAAGTTCGTCACCGAACGAATCGGCGTGAACGACGTCGAATCGGCGTTCGGCCGGATGCACCGCGGCGAGGTGCTGCGCAGCGTGGTGACGTTCTGATCCTCTTCACCGACGCCGAGTATCCGGCCGATCCCTACCCCGGGGCACGGCCGGGATGTTCGTTCGTCCATTCGGACGGTGCGGGGCGTCCGCTCGACACGGCGCCGCCGGGCTGGCGGGACCGTCAGGCGGTGCTGGCCTACGGTTCCAACGCCTGCCCCTCGAAAATCACCTGGCTGCGCACCGAACTGGGACTGAACGGACCGGTCGTGGTGGTGAAGGCGCGCTGTACCGGGCTCGGCGCGGTGTGGGCGTCCGGCCTCCGGAAACGCGACGGTCAGCGGCCCGCCACCCTGACCGCGCTGCCGGAAGTCGTCGAGGAGCACGCCGTCTGGTTCGTGACTCCCGACCAACTCGCGATTCTCGATATATGCGAAGGACGCGGCGAACGTTATCACCTGGCCCGGTTGGGGAACCCGGACATCACACTGGAAGACGGCTCGCGGCCCGCGGAGGTGCTCACCTATGTCGGCGCCTCGGACATCCGGTTTCCGTTGCTGGTCAACGGCTCGCCGGTCCGTGTCGCCGACGTCGGGCAGCGGGAGGCGGCCGCACTTCGCGGTGTCGCGGCGACCTCGCACGGCGTATCCTGCACCATCTTGTATTAAGACAGCAGCGCGCGTATTGAAGCATCAGCGCGCTGCGTCACAACGCTACGACGCTCAGCCATTCTTTCCAACAAAACAAGGTTCACGTTCCACGCGGCCGCTGAACCGATACCCTGGCCGAGCCATCCCACGGCCCCGCCGCGACGGTCTTTCCCTGCCGCCTCGGGCCCGGCGATTCCGATGGCTTACCGGTTCCTGCACGAACTCATGTTGTTTCTGGAGGTGAATCGTCACATCATGCCGAGTGCCCCCTCCGCTTTGGCGGACACCCGCAACCGGCAGGCGGCGACGAGAGTTCCGGACGACGTACTCATGGACGCGGCACGCCAATGCGTGCTCGCGGTCGGAGTGCGCCGCACCACACTCGCCGAGATCGCACGGACGGCAGGCGTCAGCCGGATGACCGTCTACCGGCGCTTTCCCGACGTTCGCAGTGTGCTCAGCGCGTTGATGACCCGTGAATTCGGCGGGTTGCTGCGGCACGCCGGCGAACAGGGCTCCGGTGCGAAGAACAGCAGGGAACGGCTGGTGCTCATCGCCGTCAGCGGAATTCGTTCCCTGGCAGGCGATCCGCTGTTCCGCACCCTGCTCGACGTCGATCCCGAACTGTTGCTGCCCTACATCGTCGAACGACTGGGCCGGACCCAGCGGTTCGCCGAAAAGGTTGTCCACCAACTGCTCGCCGCCGGACACCGCGACGGCTCGATACGCCGGGCCAACGTCGGCGCCCAGGCGAGATCGGTGCTGCTGCTGGTCCAGTCGTTCGCGTTCTCCCTGCGGCCCGCCACGACGGACATCGAAGAAGCCGCCCTCATGGCGGAATTCGCGCACGTGCTCGACGCGTCGCTGCGCCCCTGATCTTCGGGGCCCCCTTCGGGGGCTCGCGCATATCCTCCCTCGCCTGCACAGGCACTTTCCCGTGCATCCTCCGCTGCGCCCGGCACACCCCTCGGCGTGGACAACTTGACGAGTCGTTGGGTTTTTGCAACAGTACGTTGTATGAGTCCGGTGCGACGCGGCAAGGAGCTGCCGATCTACAACCGGCTCCCCGTGCTCCGAGCGGAGCGCGGGCTGAGCAGGGCCGCGCTGGCGACGGCGGTCGAGGTCAACCCACAGACCATCGGCGCGCTCGAACGCGGTGACCACTACCCGAGCCTGGACCTGGCGTTCCGGATCTGCGCGGTGTTCGACCTCCCGGTCGAGGCGGTGTTCAGCCGCGAGCCGTTCGCGCCACTGTCCACTCAGGTCTATCGCGAGGGGGGAGCATGAACAGCAGGCCGGGACGCTTCGCCGCGTATTGGGAACGGCAGCTGGACAGGCTGGACGAACAGGAGCGGCGTCGGGAGCGCAGGCTGCCGGCCTGGCGAACCCGGCGGCGACGTCGGCAGCTGGTGGTCCTGGTGCTTCTCGGCGACCTCGTGCTGATCGCGAGTGCGGCGAGCTTCAAGCTCGCACCCCCGTGGTTCGCGCTCGGCACCTGGTTCGGCGGATTCGCCATCGGTGCCATCGGGTTCGTCCTGCTCCGGATCCTGACCGGCCGGATGAGCGGCGGCTTTTCCCGCCTGCTCGACGAGCGTGAGCGCGAATGGCGGCACCGGATCACGTTCGTCGCCTACCTGACGCTGACCTTTCTGATGGTCGTGGCGATGTTCTACGGGCTGCTGATCTCACAACAGCACGACAGCGGGGTGCGGGGCGCGATGATGCTCGCGGCGCTGCTCGTCACCGGGAGCACGGTGCCGACGATCGTGCTCGGCTGGTTGCTTCCGGACGACGATCCCGAGGATTTTCTCGAGGAGGGGAATGGGGATGAGTGACAAAACCTTGGAGATCGACGGGATCTCCAAGCGCTACGGCGCGAAGGTCGCGCTGGACGGCGTGAGTTTCGACGTCCGCGCGGGCGAGCTGTTCGGTTTCGTCGGCAGCAACGGCGCGGGCAAGACCACGACGATGCGGATCGCGCTGGGCGTACTGGCCGCGGATGCGGGCGAAGTCCGCTTCGACGGGAAGCCGATCACGCACGAAGCCCGCACGCACATCGGGTACATGCCGGAGGAACGCGGGCTGTACCCGAAGATGAAAGTGCTCGACCAGCTCGTCTATCTCGCCGAGCTGCACGGG
>NZ_JBHYIK010000107.1:0-22795 GCF_042739735.1 Amycolatopsis sp. NPDC059027
ATATGGATCTAAGTCTATTCTGGTGGGCGCTTCCCCTGTGATCGACACGCGAACGCTCCCGTTCGGGACGTTCATCGTCGGCAACGGAGCGTTCGCGACATCGGGCGATGGAGTCGGCTCGTGCGCGGCCAGTCCGAGGGACGCCCTGAGTGCATCCACCGCACCCAGGGACGCCCTTGTCACACCCCAGACCAGCGCACCGAAGGCGTCCTACAACACCTCCGGCAACACACACAGCCCCGGGACCCTTAACGAGAAACCTCAATGTGGCATTCACGGACTTGGCAATCCGGCTTCGCGACGTGCGAGTGCGAACTGTCTACTATGGTCGCTGGCACGCGAGGACGAGTCTCCTCGGAGGCATCGTGACCGGTCAGCATTTAGTCCTTTGTGGACAGAACCGACCACGGAGCCCACTTCACCCGTTCGTGTCGCACATATGTTCTATCGGCGCGGTATGATGGTGGCGTGTCCGGGAATCTGTCCACCCTGGAACCGCCGCAGGACATGTGGCGGCGATCCGGTCGTGAACTCGCCGATGAGGTGCGTACGCGACTGGAGTCCCTGTGGCGCTTGGACGCCGAGCTTGGCAAGTACCTTGCGGAGATCGAGACACGCGGTGTGTCCGAGCTGTACGGGTATGGGTCGACAGCGGCATGGTTCGCGCACATGGCACGAATGTCGCGGGGTGAAGCCAAAAAATACCTCGACCGCGCCCACGGACTGAACCCTGGCCGCAACATCGACGGCACCGAACTCCCCGCCACCGCGCCAGCAACGCGTGCCGCCGCACTCGACGGTGAGATCGGCCCGCACCACAGCGACCGGATCCTCCACTTCCTCAAGAAGGTCCCCGCTTTTGTGTCCGACGAGGACAGAAGCAGCGCCGAGAAAATCCTCGTCGAACTCGCCCGCCACGCCACACCACAGGAAGTGGTCAAGGCCGCCGACGAGATCCTGGCACGGATGGACCAGGACGGAAAAGAACCAAAAGACCCGGACCCGCCGGAACGGAAGCCCGAGTTACGACTGCGGCAGCGCAAGGACGGCTGGTACGACATCGACGGACAACTCGACCCCATCACCGGCACCCGCCTCAGCACCATCCTCGACCCGCTGGCCACACCACGGCCCGCCGGGGAAGACAGGTGGCCGGATCTGCGGTCACCGTCCCAGCGCTACGGGGAAGCCTTCGGCGAAGCCATCGCCATGCTCGCCAACGTGCCCGACGTCCCCGGCGGCAACCGCGCCCAACTCCTGGTCACGGTCACGCTCGAAGACTTGAAGTCGAAGCTGGGCACCGCGTGCCTGGACATGGTCAGCACCATCACCGCCACCGAAGCCCGCATGCTCGCCTGCGACTGCCACGTCATCCCCGCCGTCCTCAGCACCAAGAGCGAACCCCTCGACCTCGGCAGAGCCAAACGACTCGTCACCCCAGCACTACGAAAAGCACTGGTAATCCGAGATGGCGGCTGCGCCTTCCCCGGCTGTCACCGCAAACCCCGACACTGCGACGCCCACCACATAACCCTGTGGACCCACGGCGGACACACCATCCTCCGGAATCTCGTCCTGCTCTGCGGCGCCCACCACCGACTCCTCCACAAAGCCAACTGGACAGTCCGCATCGCCGAAGACGGACTCCCCGAATTCATCCCGCCCGACTACGTGGATCCGCTACGCACACCCCGAAGAAACAACCTTCACGTCCCCACCATCGTCTAGCGGATGTCTCGTAAAATGAACGATCGTGACGATTGTCTTGTCCGTACCGAACAGCGAGTCCGCGGCCGTCCTGCGGCTGCGCCCGTGGCGGCTGGACGACCTGCCGGCGCTGGTCGCGGCACATCGCGATCCGGCACTGCGTCGTTGGCTGGCCAACTCTCTGGCCGACGAAGCCGAGGCGCGACAGTGGTTGGCTGTACAGGCTGCCGGCTGGGATTCCGCGACGCGGTTCAGTTTCGCGGTGGTGGCCGAGGAGAACGACTACGCACCCGTCGGCCACGTTGTGGTGAAGGTGGGGACCGCCGGTGTGGCTGAAGTCGGCTACTGGACGACGGCCCAGGTCCGGGGGCCCGGCTCGGCGGGCAACAGGCACGTGCACTCGCCGCCGGGAAGCTGACGAGGACACCAGGTCCTTGAACGACAAGCTCAAAGAAAGAAGCCCTGCACATAAGGATCTGCGAGAGCACGCATCTCGGTAGGTGACCCCGTGGCGACGGTGCGGCCATCACGCAGAAACACCATCTGGTCGGCGACCCCGGTTTCGGTCAGCAGCGTGACGTCGTGAGTTATGGTCAGCACGGCGGCACCGGTATCGGCGTAGGCGCGTAGAGCGGCCCACACCTCCCAGGCGGTGTCCCTGTCGAGGGACGCGCTGGGTTCGTCCACGACAAGGAGGTCGGGGCCGGGTAGCAAGGCAGCGGCCAGCGCCGCCCGCTGGATCTGCCCGCTGGAATGCTGTTGCGGATACAGATCGAGCACCTCCGCCGGGTACGACGCCGCCGCGCAGGCCTCCTCGACACTCCGGCCGCGATGCAGCCGTTGGCGCTCGTGTAGCTGCGCGCCAACCGTTTGCTCGGCCGCGAAGGCCGTGACCCCGAACTGCGGCACGAGGCCGACGGTTCCGGCGCGGAGCTGTCGCCACTGCCGCTCGTCTCGCACGGCCGTGCCGTTGATGCGCACGTCCCCGGTGCTGCGCGCGGCCGAGGGAAGCTGACCCGTCAGCGCCGCGGCGACGATCGACTTACCGCACCCGGATTCTCCCAGCAGCGCGGTGATCCGCCCTGCCGGGACCACGAGGCGCACCGAGTCCAGGATCGTCCCGCTCCACCGGCCCGTGTCGACCCGAACGGTCAGATCGCTCAGCTCGGCGATCACACCCGGCTCATCGGTACTCGGCCGGTCGGAAGCCTCGATGGACGCCGTCTTTTCCCACCGCGTCAGCGTATTCGGCGAAGTCCAGGTTCACCAAGGAAAGAGTGGCGTCGATCGACGCGAGTTCCGAGACCAGGGCACGGAAGATGCGGCCCGGTTCTTCTTCGTCGTCCAGATCGACGATGGCCACGCTGCGGTCTTGCGGGCGTTTCGCCGCCGACGCCATGGTGAGCCCGTCCGCAACGGCCAGGTAGGCATACTCGCCGCCGTCCGGGACGAGGGTGAGCAGCTGTTGTGTCGTCATGCCTTCGAAGTGCGGATCGTCGACTACCCGCACGTCCGTGAGCAGACCCTCGGGAGCGTAGCCGCGAAGTAGCGCACACAACTCGCCCCAGGCTTGGGGATGAGTGAAATCGGTGCGGATCACGAGCGCGCCGTCACCGTCCGGGAGCATTTTCACTGGCCTCCGCCCTCCTGGTGACCGGCGCGACCTTAACCCCGCGGAGCGCGGAACCGGCCGATCCAGTGACCTTCGGGCAGCCAGAACTGCCTGACCGTCACCGGCAGGACGTTCAGTTCACGCAGCCCGCCGCGGAGCCGACCCGCGGCGAAGAGAGGGACGGCGGTTCCGCCGGAGTACTGGGCGTGCTGGTGTTGGCCACCGGCCGGACACCACTGCCGCCCTGGCTCCCCGTGCCCGAGGACGCGGTGACCGCCGGGGCGGCGAACGCCGTGCGCACGAATTCGCGCACCTGCGCCGGATCCACCTGGACGGCGTCGCCGTCGTAGGGCGTCGGCAGCGAAAGGCTTTGCACCGGGATGGTGGCGAAGCCGATCGAACCCGAGCTCAGCCCGCGCAGCTGACGGGCGAAGCTCAGCACGTCCCAGCCCTTGTCGAGCACGACCGAGCCTTGCACGGCCGACATCAGCGCATCCAGTTTGGCCGGGTTGGTCAGCGTCCCCGCGCCGAGGACCTTCTTGGCCATGCTGGACAGGAACGCCTGCTGCCGGGCGATCCGGTCGAGATCGCCGTTGGGCAGGTCGTACCGCTGCCGGACGAAGGCGAGTGCCTGCGCGCCGGACAGGGTTTGCGGACCGGCGGAGAAGTCCGCGCCGGAGTGGCTCTCGTGCACCGGCGCGTTGAGGCAAACCTCGACGCCGCCGACGGCGTTGCTCAGCGCGTAGAAGCCGGCGAGGTTCACGGCGGCGTAGTGGTTGATGGTGAGCCCGGTGAACTGTTCGACGGTCTGGATCGCGCTCTTCGCCCCGGCCTCGTTGGCCTGGACTTCCAGCTGTGGCCCGGAAATCCCGCGCGCGCTCAGCGTGGACTTCGCGTTCGCCTTGGCCCGGCTGTACGCCGAATTGATCTTGTGCTTGCCCAGCCCGCCCGCGATGTCCACATAGGAGTCACGCGGGATCGAGATCGCCGTCGCGGCTGCCCCGCCCACCGGGATGTGCACCACGATCATGGTGTCCGTGGTGTCGCCGCCGTCGGTGTTGCTCCCCGCGTGCAGCGCGTCGAGCACGTTCTGCGGCAGCGGTTCGCCGTTCGCGTCGGTGCGCGAGTCCAGCCCGACCAGCAGGATGTTCTGCGCCGTCTGGAGCGGCTGGCCGATCTGCTCGGCCGGCACCCGGCCGGACGGGGAGATGACGTCGGCGGTCACCAACGACGCGTCGAGGCGGCTTAGTTGTGACCACGCGTAACCGGTGGCGCCGAGGACGAGCGTCGACACCACTCCCAGCGCGACGCGGCCGCCGATGCGGCGGCCCCGAGACGTGAGCAGCACGACGAACTCCCCTTGCCTTCCCTGACGCGGATTCCCGACCCCGCATTCGAGGATCACCGCGTTAGCTGGGAAGAACCTGAGAAACCTGTCGCAAACCCGTGTGGACCGCCCGCACAGCCCAATATCACACAACGCTGGGTAATCGACAAGGCACTCCGTGCCCGGAAACCGCCCGCCGTCAGCGCGGCATGCGGCGCCAGATCGCGCGCGGCAGCAGCCGCAGGACCGCGAACATCGGCCGCAGGATGCCCGGCACCCAGACCGTGCCACGCCCACGGCGAAGGGCGGCGACCGTCGCGTCGGCGACCTGGTCCGGAGTGCTGGAGAACGGCGCGGGCGACATGCCCTCGGTCATCCTGCCGATCACGAATCCGGGTCGCACCACCAGGAGCCGCACCCCGCTGCCATGCAGCGCGTCGCCGAGACCGCTCGCGAAGCCGTCGAGACCGGCCTTCGCCGAACCGTAGACGTAGTTGGCCCGCCGCACCCGCACCCCGGCGACCGAGGAGAACACGACCAGCGTGCCGTTCCCCTGCTCCCGCAGCAGGTTCGCCGCGTGAGTCAGCACACCGACCTGCGCGACGTAGTCGGTGTGGACGATCGCCGCCGCGTGTGCGGCGTCGGCCTCGGCCCTGGCCTGGTCGCCGAGGATGCCGAAGGCCAGCACCACGACGTCGAGCGGGCCGTGCTCGGCCGCGATCTTCGTCAGGAACGGCCCATGGGCGGCGAGGTCGTCGGCGTCGAACTCGGCGCAGGCCACGGATTCGGCCCCGGCTTCGCGCAGCAGGGCGCTTTCCGCCGTCAGCTCGGCGCTCCGGCGCGCGGCCAGCACGACGCGACGCGCGCCGCCCGCCACCAGCCGCCGCGCCACGACGAGGCCGATTTCACTGCGTCCGCCGAGGATCAGGACCGTTCCGCTCACGCCGGGCAGTCTGCCATTCCGCCGACCGGCCCAGCGGATCGGGCTGTGGTCCAGACCTCATCGGGCTACGAGGAGCGCAGGAGCCAAGTTCCTCCGAACGGCGGACTGACAGCAGCCGGTCGGCACGTTCTCATAGGAACCCCGGGTTTGTTGTGAGTCGCAACAAACCCGCGTACTGGACCGAGGGCTGACAAGGAGGTCACCCGATGCCCAGCCCGATCACCCTCCCCGCCCGCGTCGGAAGACGACGCTTTCTCCTGCTCATCGGTGCCATGACGGCCGCGGTGCTGATCACGCTCCCGCTGACCATGCGGGCGCAGGCCGCGCTGCCGCCACCGCCGTCCGGCTGGACGCAGGTCTTCGCCGACGACTTCGACGGCGCCGCGGGCAGCAAGGTCAACCCGGCGAACTGGCAGTACACCACCGGCACCAGCTACCCCGGCGGCCCGCCGAACTTCGGCACCGGCGAGGTCGAGACGATGACCGACAGCACGAGCAACGTCGCCCTCGACGGCCAGGGCAACCTGCGGATCACCCCGGTGCGCGACGGCGCCGGGAAGTGGACGTCCGGCCGGATCGAGACGGTCAGATCCGATTTCCAGCCGCCCGCGAACGGCACCCTGCGCGTCGAATCGCGGCTCCAGATGCCCAATGTGACCGGTGACGCGGCCAAGGGCTACTGGCCCGCGTTCTGGATGCTCGGCGCGCCGTTCCGCGGCAACTGGTGGAACTGGCCGGGCATCGGCGAGTTCGACATCATGGAGAACGTCCAGGGCCTCAACAACGAGTGGGCCACCGTCCACTGTGGAGTATCACCTGGCGGGCCGTGCAACGAGACCACCGGCATCGGCGGGCAGCACGTGTGCCCCGGCACCGCCTGCCAGGCCGGCTTCCACACCTTCGCGCTCGAATGGGATCGCGGCGTCAACCCGCAGCAGCTGCGCTTTTACGTCGACGACGTCAACTTCCACACCGTGCGCCAGGACCAGGTCGACGCGACGACCTGGAAGAACGCCACCGATCACGGCTTCTTCCTGATCCTCAACGTCGCGATGGGCGGCGGGTTCCCCGACGCGTTCGGCGGCGGACCGACCGCGGCCACGAAGTCCGGTGTCCCGATGGTCGTCGACTACGTCCGCGTCCTCTCCCGCGGCGGTGGGGCGACGACCACGACGCCGACCACACCGCCGAATTCCGGTACGCGGGACGCCTACGGCCGGATCGAGGCGGAATCGGCCGACACGCTGACCGGGCTGAGCACCGAACCGAGCGCCGACGCCGGGGGCGGGCAGAACCTCGCACAGGCGAAGAACGGGCAGTGGGCGCTGTACCGGAACGTCGATTTCGGCGGTACCCCGGCGAGTCAGTTCAACGGCCGGGTCGCGAGCGGCGCGGGCAACGGCGTCAGCGGACTGGTCGAAGTGCGGCTCGACAGCGCCACGGCCGCTCCGATCGGTAGTTTCGCCATCGCCTCCACCGGCGGCTGGCAGGCATGGAGAACCGTGCCGGCGAACATCACCGGCGTCACCGGAAAGCACGACGTGTACCTCACGTTCACCAGCGGCCAGCCCGCCCCGTTCGTCAGCCTCAACTGGTTCACCTTCGGGCACTGAAGACGAAGGAAACAGCAATGTCCACAAAGCACAGTCCACAGCGCACCGGACGGCGGCTGCGCCGCGCGTTCGCGGCGATACTCCTGCTTGCCGGTGCCGTCGCCGTCGCGACCCCGCAGGCACAGGCGGCAGCGGGCCAGTTCCCGTTGACACTCAAGAACAACACCGGCGGGAAGTGGAGCGACGCCCAGGTCCACGTCACGATTCTGGGCATGCCGGAGCCCGGCGGAAAATGGCACTACCTCAAACCCGACGGCACGTTCACCCCGATCAACCACAACGACGAGACCGCGCCGGGGCACCTGACCAAGAAGGGCCGGAACTACGCGAACATGTCGTTCACCCTGGCCCAGGCGTCGACGGTCACGATGCCGCCGAGCGTATACGGCGGCCGGATCTACCTCTCGCTCGGTTCGCCGACGTACCTGCCGATCGCCGCGGACGACAGCGGCTGGGGCGGCCCGGACCTGAACAACCCCGCCGATCCGAACGCCGACGTGTACCTCGACTGGTACGAGTACACCTTCGCCAACGGCAAGGCCAACTTCGGCGGGAACACCACACAGGTCGACATGTTCGGGTTCCCGATGACCGCGCGCCTGCAGCAGTCTTCGACCGGCTACGACCAGACGGTCGGCGTCACGGCGAGCCGCGACCAGGTGTTCTCCCGGTATTCCGGCGAGGTGGGCGCGGCGTTCAAACCGCTCGCCGGTACCTACCGGATCCTCGCGCCGAGCGCCTCGCCGCTGTTCTCCCCCGGTGGCGCGCAGGCGAACTATTTCCAGTCCACCATCGACCAGGCGTGGAGCAAGTACACGGGCGGGTTCACGCTGACCCGGCTCGGCCAGAAGTTCACCGGGAAGGTCTCCGGCGACACACTCACCTTCACCAAGGATGGTTCCGCGCCGCAGTCGCTCAAGAAGCCGACCACGAAGGACGTCGTGACGTGTTCCGGCGCGCTCGCTTCGCCGGGAATGAGCGGCATCGAACTCGAACTCGGCGCGGAGTTCTGCGCGGCCTTCAACCGGGGCGTCGCGCAGGACACGGCGAAGTGGTACACGCCTTCGGCGTATTACACCGGGGCGACGCAGAACGACTACGCGAAGTTCTTCCACTCCGTCGGCATCGATCACCGTGCGTACGGGTTCGCCTACGATGACATCAACGACCAGAGTTCGGTCAAGATCCTCGGCAACAGCAGTCCGCCGAGTGCGCTCACGCTGAGCGTCGGCTGGTGAGCCGCGCGCCGGAGTGGCCGCCCGAGAAAGGGACGCCACTCCGGCGCGCCGGAATTCCCGGTGAATCGCCGGGAGAAACATAAAGGAACACCGCCGGGGAACACCGGCGACGTCAAGCCGCGTGATGCCGTCCGACACCGGCCAGGCGGGTCAATTCGCGACGCTCCGCCGCGGTCGTACCGCCGAACACGCCATGGTCCAGCCCGTTGCGCAGTGCGTGGGAAAGGCACTGCGCGCGTACCGGGCAGCGGGCGCACACGGCCTTGGCCTGCCGGGTCTGGCGGGCTCCCGGCCCGACCTCGGAGATCGGGAAGAACAGTTCCGGGTCCTCGTTACGGCAGGCAGCTTCGGCCTGCCATTCCGTCGTCATGGCATCCATTTCCGTCATTCACCTCCTCAGTTCATTGTCTTTTCGCGTCAACCGACTTCTCGAATCGCACAGACCCCGGCCACCACGGCGAGGCGGATTTCGCCGGGCGGGACGGGAGAGGCCGCCGAAGAGCGGCCCGAGTCCCAACGCACGGGCACCTGGTTTTACTCCCCCGGTCACGCTGTCGGCTCGGTCACCTTCCGCGCGAGCGCATCGTCCAGTGTCACCCGTACGAGCCCCGCTGCCAACCGGGCCAGTGCTTTTCCCTCGACCTTCCGGGCAAGCTCGGAGGTGTCCTGAGGCAGCCCCAGCTTCTTCGCGCCCTGTAACGCCTTCGTATCCAGCTGTGGCCGGAACTCCGGCCACACCTCCTGGACCTCCCTGGCGAAGATGGCCGCGCCCACCGGGCCGATGCGGGGGAATTTCGTGAGCCGGTCCCGCAGCACGTCGATGTCCCCGTCCGCCGCTTCGCGTACCCGGCGGAGGTCGCCGTGGTAGCGGTCGAGGAGTAGTTCCGCGCCCTCCCCGAGAGCGGTCGCGGTCTGCTCGTCGTAGCGCCGGTAGTGCGCGCGGCCCAGCGCGTCGACGCGGTCCTGCCAGCTCGCCTCCGCCATCGCCCGGGGCGTCCCGAACCCGGCCGCGTGCAGCTCCCGCGCCGCGGCGACCGCGATGTCGGCCTTGATCCGCGTCGAGAGCAGCAGCGAGAGCGTCAACAGCCGGTACAGCGGGGAAGGCTTGTCGGCAAGGTTGATCCCGGCCTCGGCGGCATACGTCCGGCCGGCCTCCCGCAGGAGCCGGTCCACCGTCTCCTCAGTAGTCATTCCGATCGGCTACCCGATGTTCCGCGCCTCATACACGTGCCGCGCGATCAGCCTTGACCAAATCGTTACCACCTGGCGGCCCGCTCACCGCACCTGTCAAGAGACAGGCGACACGCGGCGCGAGGGGACGGTGAGGGAACGCGTGCGTGCTGACGACGACTTCGACACGTTCTTCCGGGCCGAATTCCCAGCACTGGTGGGCTTTCTGTGCAAGATCGGCACCGAGGTGATCGTGGCGCGCGACGTGGCCGCCGACGCGATGCTGCTCGCCTACGAGTCCTGGTCGTCGATCGAGCACCCCCGCGCCTGGGTGCGGGGCGTGGCGGGCAGGCTCGCCACCGAACGGGCCCGCGTCGACGCCGGTCCGCGGGCCGACTGGTTCCCGCCCGCCGAGCCCGCCGACGACAAGCTGGTCACGCTCGTCGCCCAGCACGCCGAGATCGTCGACCTCCTTTCCGTACTCCCCCGCCAGCAACGGACCGTGCTGGCGTGGCTGCTCGACGGATTCACCCCGGCCGAGACCGCGCAGGCGCTGAAGATCTCCCCCGCGACGGTCCGCTCCCACCGCAGGCACGCGCGGGAACGATTGAGACAGCGGTTCCCCGCCGCCCGGCGACCACACGACAAGAGGTGAGGCAGAGATGCCGGAAACCGCCTACGGCGATCAGGCGATCACCGAAGCACTGCGCACCGCGGACGCCGCACTGGCCGACACGCTCCACACCGGCGTCGACGTCGAGGGCGCGCTGCTCCGGCTGAAGAACCGCGCGCTGGTACGGGAACTGGCCTCGGCGGGCCGGCCCGCCGATCCCTTTCCGTCACACTGGCGCCTGCTCGACGCGCCGGTCGCCGACGCGATCGAGGGTGATCCCTTCGCGGTCGAACAGCTGCTGGCGGCGATCCGGCCGCTGGTCGTGCGGTACTGCCGGGCCAGGGTCGGCAGGCTGGAAAGGTCCTACGCCTCGGCGGACGATGTCGCGCAGGAGGTGTGCCTCGCGGTGCTCACGGCCCTGCCGACCTACCACGACCAGGGCCGTCCCTTCCTCGGCTTCGTCTACGGCATCGCGCAGCACAAGGTGGCCGACGCGCACCGCGCGGTGGCACGCAACCGCGCCGACCCGGTCGCCGATGTGCCCGAAGCGGCCGAGGCGGCCGTCGGGCCGGAACAGTACGCGTTGCAGAACGAGCTGAACGAGCGCATGGCCCAGCTGCTGAGCGTGCTGCCCGACCGGCAGCGGGAGATCGTGGTCCTGCGGGTGGTCGTCGGCCTGTCCGCCGAGGAGACGGCGGACGCGGTGGGCTCGACGCCCGGCGCGGTCCGGGTCGCCCAGCACCGCGCGCTGGCCCGGCTGCGGAAGCTCCTCACCACCGGGACGCGCTGAGCCCGGTCAGGACCGCCGGGTGTCGCGCGAGACGCTGACCCGGTCGACGATGAACTCCGCGAGCGCCACCGCGGGTCCCTCCGCCGTTTCCCGGGACAGCAGCATGAACTCGATGTCCCCGGGGTCCGGCAGGCCGCAGTCCGGCGGCAGTTCGGCGAGGTCGGCCGGGATGAGGCTGCGCGCGTGCAGGCTCACGCCGAGCCCGGCGGTGGCCGCCGCGCGCAGGCCGGTCAGGCTCGAGGTCTGGCAGGCGGCCCGCCAGTCCAGCCCGGCGCGTTCGAGGCATTCCACCGCGATCTGCCGGGTGATCGACGGCATCGGGTACTGCACGAGCGGCACCGGCTGGCCGGGTTCGATCACCGTGGCCGCGGAACCGATCCACACCAGGGGTTCGCGCCACAGCAGCCGTCCCCTCACCGCTCCCGGCCTGCGTTTGCCGAGGACGACGTCGAGCTGTCCGGCACCGAGCCGTTGAGCCAGCGTGTCCGACAGTTCCACGGTGAGTTCGACGTCGACGAGCGGATGACTGTGCCGGAGCCTGCGGAGGATGTCCGGAAGCTCGCCGAGCGCGAAGTCCTCCGACACCCCCAGCCGCACCCGGCCACGCAGCTCGGCGCCGCGGAAATGCCGCTCGGCGCGGTCCTCGGTGTCCACGATCGTCTGCGCGAAGCCGAGCATCGCCTGCCCGCGCGCGGTGAGATCCACGGCGTGGGTGTCCCGCGCGAAGAGCAGCCCGCCGACCGCGTCCTCCAGCCGCCGGATGTGCTGGCTCACCGTGGGCTGGCCCACACCCAGCCGCCGGGCCGCGGCGGTGAAGCTGCGGGTCTCGGCGACCGCGAGGAACGACCGGCACAGGCGAGGATCCAGCACGCGGGAAGTTTATCGCGTTCCCCGATAACAGTCAGTGCGGTCATCGGGGTTCACAATGATCATTCGCGCGGCGAGAATGAACAGGGAAGGGAGATCCATGACCACCGTATTCGCGACGCTGACCAAGCCCCTCACCGCCGTGCTGGCCAAGCTCCGTATCGACCCGTTCATCGCGGGGATCCTGGCCACCGTGGGCGTCGCGTCCCTGCTCCCCGCCTCCGGCGTGGTCGCGCAGGGCTTCGGGGTGGCGACGAACATCGCGGTCGGGCTGCTGTTCTTCCTCTACGGCGCGCGGCTGTCGACGCAGGAGGCACTCGACGGGCTGCGGCACTGGCGGCTGCACACCCTGGTGCTGTGTGCCACGTTCGTGCTCTTCCCGCTGCTCGGGCTCGCCACCGCCGTGCTGTCACCGGGCCTGCTGAGCCCGGACCTCTACACCGGCGTGCTGTTCCTATGCGTCCTGCCGTCGACGGTGCAGTCGTCGATCGCGTTCACCTCGATCGCGCGGGGGAACGTCGCGGCCGCGATCTGCAGCGCGTCGCTGTCGAACATGCTCGGCATCGTGTTCACCCCGCTGCTGGTGGCGTTGCTGCTGTCCACCGACGGCGGCGGGATCAACGGCTCCGCGGTGCTCGACATCGTCCTGCAGCTGCTGGTGCCGTTCGTGGCGGGACAGCTGGCGCGGCGCTGGATCGGCGACTGGATCACCCGGCATTCCGCGCCGCTCAAGATCTTCGACCGCGGCTCGATCCTGCTGGTCGTGTACACCGCGTTCAGCGCGGGGATGACCGAGGGCATCTGGCACCGGATCGACCTGCTGAGCCTGCTCGTGCTGGCCGCGGTGTGCGCGGTGATCCTGGGCCTGGTGCTCTCGGTGACCGGCGCGGGCGCGAAGCTGCTCGGCTTCGGCCGCGCGGACCGCATCACGATCCTGTTCTGCGGCTCGAAGAAGAGCCTCGCCAGCGGCCTCCCGATGGCGACCGTCCTTTTCGGACACGACAGGGTCGGGCTCATCGTGCTGCCGTTGATGCTCTTCCACCAGATCCAGCTGATCGTCTGCGCGGCGCTCGCCCGCCGGTACGCCCGGGAGGACGTGCCCGAACCGGACGACGCGCTCGTGCGCGCCGCCTGAGCGGTCCCCTGCTCAGCAGCTGCCTCCTTCACCGAAGCTGCTGCACGCGTCCTGCTGGTACGGGGCCGCTCGCCACTCGTCGAACGTCAAGCCCCGCGAAGGATCGTGGGCGACAAAGGTCCATGGCCCGTAGTACTTGTTGTCACGCCACTGGTTTTCCTGGTGGAAGGTGATTGCCTCCGAAATCACCGCGCCCTTGTACGGCGACCACGCCGGGTACGTCCCGTAGTTCGAGAGCACCGCCATCCGCCCGCACAGCGACGAGCATCCCGGGATGGCCGGGTCGAACTCGAAGGTGTTGTCGGACACGACGACCCCCTTCGTCTTCCACCGGCAGTCGCTGTACAACGGTTCCGTGGCGATCCCGGGCTGGACGCAGTCCGAGGCGGATGTCACCAGCCGCGTGCAGGACAGCGTGGACGTGTTGGCCGGGCTGTTGCAGAACCGGTCCGCGTTCTCCCACAGGGTGATCCCGGACCAGTTGTCCGAGAACATGTTGCCGCGGATCTCGATCTTGTCGGTCCTGGCGGGCAGCCGCGGTTCCCCGCCCGACTCACTGATGTACACCGAGGCGACCGGGAACTTGTCACCCCGTTCCGCGCGCCAGCGGCCGCGCGTCCAGGCGTTGCGGTTGAAGGTGTTCCCGCTCAGGACGAGGTTGTACGAGATCTCGTAGAACAGGCCCTCGGCCTCGTTGTCCTCGATCAGGTTGTCCTCGATCAGGAAGTCGTTGTTGTTCGTGTCGGCCCACAGGCCGGCGCCGTGGTTGTGGTGCACCCAGTTGCCGCGGATGTCCGCGCCGTCGACTGCCCAGAACTTCGCGCCGCCACTGCATCCGCAGCCGGGCACCTTCGTCTCCCAGTCGTCGGTGTTGTTCCCGGTGATCTCGTTGCCTTCGACGACCAGATCACGGACGCCGCCGCCCGAGCGGTAGGCGTTGATCCCGTACTGGCCGTTGTTCCGCAGGCAGTTCCCGCGGACCCGCTGCCCGGCGCCCGCCATCATCGCGGCGCCCCGGTTCTCCTCGATGACGTTGCCCTCGATCACCCAGCCCGGCGCCGAATCGTGGTTGACCACACCCTGGTCCTGCGGCGCGACGAAGCCCCGGATGGTCAGCCCCCGGATCACCACGCCGGCGGCCTGCTGGGTGAAGGCCGCCCGGTTGGTCCCACCGCCGTCCAGCACCGCCCCCGGCGCGCCGAGGTAGACGTCGCCGTCCTTCGGGATCACCTGGCCGAACTGGTCCGGCGCCAGGTGATGGGTGCCAGGGCTCAGCCAGAAGGTCGTCCCCGGTGGGCTGCTGCGGGTCCTGGCCGACAGATCGGTGCCCGGCTCCACCACGTCGGCTCCCTGCGGGGCCTCGGCGACGCCGAACACGCCGTCGCACACCCCACCGGTGGCCGCCGCCGTTCCCGAAACGACCACCTGCGAGACGAGCAGTATCAACACCACGGGCAGGACGCGCGCCTTCATCATGCCTCCGGAACACCGATTCGCCCGCCTGCCCATGGCGGCGGGGAGCCTCTTCGGACAGCGCGCTGCCGACCACACAGGATGGTCCAGGCACCCTCGCCGTTCGCCGGTGCCGAAGGAAAATTCCCTGGCTCGCCTCACGCGTCCCAGAAGTCGCTGCCCGGGTCCCCGTCGTTACACGGTTACGCCGAGTGCCGTCCCGGGTGTCACTCGGGCTGTACGCCAGGCAGCGTACGAACCGCGGCGAGGTATTCGGCGACGAGCGTGCGCACGATTTCGCCCGCGGGCCGGATGTCGTCCACCAGACCGGCGCTTTGCCCGGCTTCGATCTTGCCGTTGTCGACGTCCCCGTCGAAGGCCGCCATTTTCAGGGTGGACTTCCCGAAGCGGAGCCGGCGGTCCTCCACGCTCGCGCCCTCGCGTTCGAGCTTGGTCATGTCGCGGGTGAAAGTGTTGGGCAGCGCCCGGATGACGCCCAGTTCCCGGCCGACCGGCTGGGCGTCGGTGACCGTCGCGGTCAGGACCGCCCGCTGGTAGGCGGGGTGGACGTTCGCCTCGGTGCTCGCCAGGAACCGGGTGCCGAACTGCGCCGCCCCTGCCCCGAGCGCGAGTGCTGCGGCCAGCCCGGCGCCGTCGGCGAAGCCGCCCGACGCGATGAGCGGCAGATCCGGTACGGCACGGGCGACCGCCCGGACGATCACCAGTGTCGAGACCAGGTCCGGCGGCGGATGCCCGCCCGCTTCGGCACCGACCACGATCAGGCCGTCCACTCCGGCATCGGCGGCTTTGCGCGCGTGCTCCGGGCTCGCGACGACGTGCAGGCAGACGGTGCCCGCGGCGTGGAACCGGTCGAGATAGCGCCGCGGCCCGCCCTGCGAGGCGATGAGGACCGGGACCCGTTCCGCCAGCAGCAGGTCGATCGTCTCCTCGACGCCCTTGCGGTAGAGCGGGAGGTTGACGGCGAACGGGCGATCGGTGCCCGCGTGCAGGGCACGGACCGCGTCGCGCAGGTCGCCGGGACGCATCGGCCCCGCGGCGAGCACGCCGAGGCCACCGGCGTGGGACACCGCGAGTGGCAGCTCCGGCGAGGACGAGGCCCAGGACATCCCGGCCTGCACGATCGGCAGGTCGATGCCGAGCAGCCGGGTGACGTCGGTTTCGATCGCTGTCATCGGCCGTCCAAACTCTGCCCGTTCAAACTCTGCCCGTTCAAGATGTGTGTGGCGTGCTCGGCCAGCTGGTTCTTCTGGATCTTCGCGCTCGCGGTCATCCCGATGCCCTCGAAACCGTCGACGATCCGGAGGTGGCGCGGGACCTTGAACCCCGCCATCTCGCCGCGGCACCACTCGATCAGCTCGTCGGCAGCAGGGGCGGCGCTGTCGTTGAGGACCACGAAGGCGAACGGGACCTCCACGAGCCGTTCGTCGGGGACGCCGACCACCGCGGCCTGGCGGATCGCCGGATGCCGATGCAGCACCGCCTCGACCTCGGTCGGCGCGACGTTCTCCCCGCCGACCCGGATCAGTTCCTTCGCGCGGCCGGTGAACAGCAGCCGCCCGTCGGCACGCAGGACGCCGAGGTCGCCGGTGGACAGCCAGCCGCCGGCGTCGAGCACCGCCGCGGTCTGCTCCGGCATCGCGTAGTAACCCCGCATGACGTTCCAGCCGCGGACCAGGATCTCGCCCGGCTGCCCGGGCTCGGCGTCGTCTCCGGTGACGAGATCCCTTACGCGTACGGAAACTCCGGGCTCCGGTGGCATGCTGCCGTCCACCCGCAGGTCCTCGTCCTCCCACCACGCCGACTGCGCGACGTTGGGAGAGGCTTCCGACAACCCGTAGCCGACCACGGCCTCGACGGCGCCCAGTTCGTCGATCACGCGCCGCACCACAGTCGGCGACGCCGCGAGCCAGGCACCGCGGAGGCTGAGCCGGTATCGCTCGCGATCCGGGTGATTGAGCAGCATCAGGGCGATGGTGTCGTTCCCGGCGAAGTGCGTGCATCTCTCGTCGGCCAGCAGGCGCAGCGCCGTTTCGGGGACGAACCTCTCCGCGGTGACCAAAGTGGACAGTTGCTGGATGCAGGCCAGGATCGACAACGTCGTGCCCGCCACGTGGAAGAACGGCCGTCCACTGTAGAACCGGTCGCCCGCGCGCAGCCCGAGCCGGGTGGCCGAGAAGAACGCGTCGGCACACATGTTCCGGTGGGTGAGCAGCACGCCCTTGGGAAACGACGTGGTCCCCGAGGTGTACTGGACGAGCGCGACGTCGTCGGGTTCGGCGCTTGGCTCGACCGGTTTTCCCGTGCCCGCCGCGAACTCGTCCCAGCTCAGTGCTCCCGCGGGCACGTCCTCGCCGATCACGACAACCTGTGCCAGCCGGGGAAGGTTCGGGTCGGGCAGCTCCTTGTCGACAGCGGGGCAGATTTCCCGGAGCATCGTGACGAAGGCGGAGCTGAGCACCTTGTCCGCCACGAACAGCAGCTTGACGTCCGACTGGCGCAGCGTGTATTCCAGTTCCGGCGCCTTGAAGCGGGTGTTCACCGGCACGGTCACCGCGCCCAGCGAAGTGATGGCCAGGAACAGTGCCACCCAGCGAGGCCCGTTGCCGAGGCACAGTCCGATATGGTCACCCCGATCGACACCCGCGTTGTGCAGCGCCGAACGCAGCACCGCGACCTGCTCGGCCAGCTCGGCGTAGGTGACGCGCTCGTGGGCGTTGACGACGGCTTCGACGTCGGGGACCACGGTCGCGGCGCGGCGCAGGGCGGCGTCCGTCGTGAGTGGACAGATGCCCGTCAGGTCCAGTTCTCTCGGGTCCACTGTGGTCACTCTCCGATCCGGTCCGCGAACTCGGCCACGCCCCGCCGCCACCCGCCGTCGGCGAGATTCCGTTCGATCGCGGCGAGCTCGATACGGATCCCGGTGGTCAGCGCCGCCTCCTCGCCGAGATCGACCGACTGCTTGGTCAGGCTCAGCGCGAGCGGCGGCGCCGCCAGGATCGCCTCGACCGTTTCCGTCACCAGTTTCGCCAGTTCACCGGCGGGCGCAAGCCGGGTCACCAGGCCGAGGCTCGCGGCCTCCTCCGCGTCCACCACCCGACCGGTGAACAGCAGTTCCTTCGCGCGCCGTTTGCCGATGACGCGCTGCAGCCGCTGGGTGGCGCCGATCGTGCCCCAGTGCGGTTCGGGGAAGCGGAAGGTCGCGGCCCCCGAGGCGAGGACGAAGTCGCAGCTCATGGCGATCTCGCCGCCGGAACCGACCACCGGACCGTCCACCACGGCGAACACGGGCTTCCCGCAGCGTTCGATCGTCTCGTAGGCGGCGAACGAGGCGAGCCGCCGCCTGCGAACCCAGGTCTCGTCCTTTCCCTTGCGCTCCTTGAGATCCGCGCCCGCGCAGAAGACCGGTCCGTCGGCCTTGAGCACGACGACGCGGACGTCGTCATCGGCGTCGAGGTCGGCGAAGACCTCCCGCAACGCCGTGCACATCGGGAGATTCAGCGCGTTGCGCGCCTCGGGACGGTTCAGGGTCACCTCGGCGACCCCGGCGTCCTTGCGCACCAGCACCGGGTCCACTTCAGATCACCTCTTCCGCGCGCAGCGTTTCGATTTCCTTTGTGGACAGACCGAGGTAGGCGGCCAGCACCGCGTCGGTGTCGGCACCCAGCCGTGGTGGCACCGCGGGTTCCGGATCTTCGTAGCCGTCGAGCCGCAGCGGGGTGCGCAGCGCGGGAAACCGGCCCTCGGCCGGATGGTCGAAGTGCCCCACCATGCCACGTGCGACGGTGTTCGGGTCTTCGAGCGCCTCACGCACGGAGTTGACCTCGCCGACCGGGACGTCGCGCTCACGCAGCGCACGGGCGAGTTCCGCCCGGGGCCGCTGCGCGAAAGCCGCGCGGAGTGCGCCCAGCACCCGGTCACGCTCCCGGAGACGTCCGGCGTTGGCGGCCAGCTCCGGATCGGCCGCGAGGTCGGCGAGCCCGAGGACCTCGCACAACGGAAGCCAGTGCTGATCGCTCGCGCTGAGGTGGAGCCAATGACCGTCCCGGCACTGGAAAGCCGCCGAAGGCACGCGGCCGGGGTGCTGCGTGCCCTGCCGGACGGGATCCTCGTCGTAGGCGAAGAGCCGCGCCGCGGCCAGCGCCAGCAGGCTCACCTGGACGTCCATCATCGCGATGTCCACATGGGCCCCCCGGCCGGTGCCGCCGCGCCCGACAAGTCCGATGAGGACGGCGATCATCGTCCACAGGCCGGAAGCGAGGTCGGCGACCGGGACACCCGCCTTCGCCGGGGGCGTGTCCGGGTGGCCGGTCAGGTGCATGATCCCGGACAGGGCCTGGAAAATCGTGTCGTAACCCTTGCGGTCACGGTACGGCCCGTCCTGGCCGAACCCGGTGTTGGACACGTAGACCAGGCCGGGGTTCACCGCGGACAGCGCTTCGTAGCCGAGCCCCATTTTGTCCAGTGTGCCGGGGAGGAAGTTCTCGACGACGACGTCGGCCTTGGCGGCCAGGTCACGGGCGAGTTCCCGCCCGCGTTCGGTCTTGAGATCGAGGGTGATCGAGCGTTTCCCGCGGTTGAACGCGAAGAAGTAAGCGCTTTCGCCCGCGGGCAGGCAGGGTTCCCAGCCGCGGGACTCGTCTCCGCGACCGGGACGTTCCACCTTGAGCACGGTGGCCCCGAGTTCGGCGAGTCCCTGGGTCGCGAACGGCCCCGCCAGCACCCGGGAGAAATCGAGGATCGTGATGCCGGACAACGGTTTCATCGGCGCTCCCGGAATCCACGCATGATCACGTTGACGTCCCGGCCCGCGCGCATCGCCTCGGCGTAGGGCAGATCGGCGACGCGGTGGAACAGCGTCTTCGTCGCGGCCATCGCCAGCGGGCTGGACTCGGCCCACCGGCGGGCGATCCGCAGGCCCTCGTCGAGCAGGTTCCCCGGCTCCGCGACACGGTTGGCCAGCCCCAGGTCGAGCATTTCCGGTGCGGTCAGCATCCGGCCGAGGCTGATCAGCTCGAAGGCCAGCTTGGGCCCGAGCTGCCGCTGCAGGCCGGTCATCACGACCGCGGGGACGATGGAGTGCTTCATCTCGGGGTACCCGAACTTGACGTCGGTGGCCACGACGGTCATGTCGGCGCCGATCGCCAGGCCCGCTCCCCCGCCGACCGCCGCGCCCTGCACCACCGAGACCACCGGGGTCGACAGCTCGCGCAGCAGGGACTGCGTCCGGCTGGTCAGTTCGGCCCGTTCCAGGACGGCGGCCGGGTTGTCCGGCGTCAAATGTCCGAACTCGGAAAGGTCGGCACCGGCGCAGAAACCGCGTCCGCTGCCCGCCAGTACCAGCGCGCGGACCTCCGGGTCGCGGTCGGCTTCGAGCAACGCGTCGTGCAGCGCTCCGGTGAGCGCCGTGTTGAGCGCGTTGAGTTTTTCGGGACGGTTGAGCCACAGGACGCGCACCGCCCCGTCGTCCTCGCTGAGCAGTACCTCAGGCATCGAGTTTTTCCTTCCGCCCCTTGGCGATCATGCTGTAGAGCTCGCGGCCCAGCGCCCGCTCGCAGAGTTCGGAGGCCGCCGCGACGCGGTCGGCGTCGAGCCCGGTGTCGACGCCCATCGCTTCGAAGAGGGCGACCAGGTCCTCGGTGCAGGCGTTCCCGGTGAGCCCCTGCCCGTAGGCGATCCGGGCGGGATGACCGCCGACGCCGCCGAAGGCCGTGTCGAAGTGACGGCAGCCCGCGTCCAGCGCCGCGACGCAGTTGGCGAGTGCGGTCCCCCGGGTGTTGTGCATGTGCGCGACCACGGGGATTTCGACCCCGGCCCGGTCGATCCGCCGGTAGAGATCGGCGACGGTCCTGGGCGTCGCGGCGCCGATGGTGTCCCCCAAAGTGATCAGGCCGGCGCCGAGTTCGGCGAAGCGGACGATGTCGGCGACGACCGAGCCGGGATCAACGGCCCCTTCGAAGGGACAGCCGAACGCGACCGAAACCACCCCGACCACGGTGAACTTCCCCTGCGCGAGCCGGGCCATCTCCGCGACGTTCTCCCACTGGGCCGCCCGGGTGGTCCGCAGGTTGCGTTCGGTGTGTCCCTCGGTCGCCGACACCAGGAAGCTCAGCTCCTCGGCGCCACGACCGGCGTCGAGGTCGGCGATCGCGCGCTGCACGGCCCGCGGGTTGGGGCAGGTCGCCTTGTACGCGACACCGTCGCGCCGGGGAAGACCGGCGAGCACGTCGGAAGCGTCGGCGAACGCGGGCACGTGCCGCGGGTGGCTGTAGCTCGTGGCCTCGATGCGGCGGAACCCCGCCGCGGTGAAGGCGGCGAGCAGCTCTAGCTTGGTTTCCGTGGGCACGAACCCGGCCTCGTGCTGCAGCCCGTCCCGGGCGAAGCACTCGCAGATCGTCACACGGTCTGCCATCGGTCCACCTCCTGAGGATCATTCACCCCAGGACTACCGGAGCAGTGTTGATAATGTCAACACTTAGAGAGACTGCTGACTTTCCAGTGCCTTCGCGAGCTTGCCAAGCTTGTCCAGCGCCGAATCCAGCGCGTCACGCTCGGCAGGCGTCAGGCAGACCAGGAACGCCTCGTTGCGCTCGTTGGCCGCCTCGATCAGCCCCTGATAGAGGGATTTCCCCTTGCGGCTCAGCGACAGCCGCGTGCTGCGCCCGGCACCGGACTCACGGACCAGCAGCCCGCGTTCGTCCAGTTTGGCCACCACCCTGCTCATCTGCGCCTTGTCCAGCCCGGCCCGCGCGGCGAGCTTGTTCAGCGTGAGCGGGGAATCCTCGCCCAGCAGGGCCAGCGTGCGCCACTCACCGAGGCTGACGTCGAAGTCGCGGCGGTACCGGGTCGCGGCACTGCGGGAGATCGCGTTGGCCACCCGGTGCATCCGGTAGGACAGCAGCTCGGAGATGGAAAGCAGCGTGGTCATCCGGCGATTCTAGGCCACCGGCGGGAGTCGCGGCCCGAAAACCGGGTGTTGACATTCTCAACACTCGGATCAAGACTCGGGGCGGCACCGGAGGCGCGTGCCTTCCTCTCGATCCCGGAGTGAGACAGTGACGTCGACTTCCCCCACCGGCCCCGCGGCGGCTCCCGTTCCCCGCGACCGGCTCTACCGCAAGGTCGCGTGGCGGATCATGCCGTTGCTGCTGGCCTGCTACGTGGTGAGCTTCATCGACCGGACCAACGTCGGCGTGGCACAGGTCCGGCTGAAGGCCGACCTCGGGTTCAGCGAAGGCGTCTACGGTCTGGCCGTCGGGCTGTTCTTCGTCGGCTTCATCCTCTTCGAGGTGCCGAGCAACATGCTGCTCGCGCGGATCGGCGCCAGAAAGACGCTGGTGCGGATCATGGTGTCGTGGGGCGTGGTCACGTTCCTGACCGTCTTCGCGACCACGCCCGCCCTGTTCTACGTGGCCCGCTTCCTGCTGGGCGTCGCCGAAGCCGGGTTCTTCCCCGGCGCGTTGTTCTATCTCGCGCAGTGGTTCCCCTCGGCCCGGCGGACCCGGATGACCGCCCTGTTCTTCCTCGGGGTTCCGCTGTCGGGCATCCTCGGCCCGCCGCTGTCCGGCTGGATCATGCACACCCTCGGCGGCGCGCTCGGCCTGAAGGACTGGCAGTGGCTGTTCGCGCTGGAAGCGCTTCCACCCATCCTGCTCGGCGTGCTGGTCATGCTGTTCTTCCAGGACAAACCGGCACAGGCGCGCTGGCTGAGCGAGCCCGAAAAGCAGGCGATCGCCGACGACCTCGGCGCCGACCAGGACCGCAAACAGACCGGGGCGAAGCACGGCGGGATGCTGCGTGCGCTGCGCGATCCCCGGGTCTACATCCTCGGTCTCGTCTCGTGCGGCTGCTACACCCTCGCCAACGCGGTCTCGTTCTGGACGCCGCTCGTGATCAACAGTTCCGGCGTCGGCAATGTGCTGGACATCGGCCTGCTCGCGGCGATCCCGCCGGTGCTGGGCATGGGCGTCATGCTGCTCGTCGGCCGCCATTCCGACCGAACCCTGGAACGACGGTGGCACGCGGCGGGCGCCGAGTTCTTCGCCGCCGCCTGCCTGATCGGCCTGTCGTTCGTGAGCGGCAATCCGTACCTCGTGATCGTGTTGCTGGCCTTGATGACCGCGGCGCACTACTCCGGCCTGACGGTTTTCTATTCGATCCCCTCGATCTACCTCTCCGGCCCGGGGGCCGCCCCGCGGCACCCCCACGGGTGGAACGAGGGGGGGGGGGGCCCGCCCCCCCCCCCCCCGCGGGGGGGGGGGGTTAAAAAAAAACAACCCATCGAGGTAGTACGCCGGGAACAAAAAACCC
>NZ_JBHYIK010000108.1:0-22621 GCF_042739735.1 Amycolatopsis sp. NPDC059027
CCTTACGGGCGTCAGACGCCCGTAAGGTGGCCTTAACGGCACGCCACGGCAACACAGAAGCGCCCCGGAGAAACGAGAACTACCGCGTCGCGTCCTTGCCGTTGGGCTGGCGTGGGCCGGGGCCGGGGGACCACCAGCCGGGCACGGTCTTCTCGCCGTGCAGCACCGTCGGCGCGATGCCCTCGGTGAACGGTTCGATCTGCAGCAGCTGGCCCCACGACTGATACGGCTGCCCGATCAGGTAACTCGGCACCTCGGGTTCCTTGGCGACCTCCTCCAGCCAGCCGGTCGGGCCGCCGTTCGGGCTGGCCGCCCAGTCCGCTTCGTCGGCGAGGCGGCCCGCCGTGATGCGGTAGGCGGGCATGGCGGAGATCCCGTCGTGCGAGGTCACCGGGTTCACGCACGGGTAGACGAACGACGCGGGCCAGTCGACGTAGACCGGTTTGTCGCCGATCTTCTCGGTGAGCGTGGTGAACGTCGGGACGCGCGGGGCCGACGCGGCGATCCAGCCGTCCTCGGTGAGGTCGTCGTCGACCATGTTGATCCGTACCGCGTTCGTCTCGGGCGGCAGGTCGCGCAGGTTGATGCGGGTGTCGTTCCAGCTGCCGGTGCCCGCGCCGGGCGGCAGCACGAACTGGCTGCGCAGGACCTTGACACCCGCGGGGGTGTTGACGCCGTAGTCGAGGCTCACCGACGTCGGCCGCTTCGCCGCGCCCGCCGTGGCGACGACGATCTGCCCGTCGGCGGGTTTCTCGGCCAGTGCGTACCAGTCGCTGCGCAGTCGTCCGGCGCGTGTCTCCTGGTCGAGGTAGCTCGACCACATCGGCACCTGGTCCGGCGTGAATCCGTGCGGCGGCTCGGCGAGCGGGTCCTTGTCGTCGACCGGGCGCGTGTGGAACCCGGTCTGCACGCGGCCGTTGTCCGGTTCGGGTGGCGGCAGCGGCGAGTTCGGCGGCGGGGGCGTGGTCTTGGGCGGCACGGTCCGCTGCTCGGTCTGCGGGTGCAGGATGCTGGTGGCCGCGTCGCGTTCCACCATGACGCGGTCGGAGAGGTTGCAGCTCTTGCCGAACAGGTGCCCGAAGTTGGCCGCGCCGAGGCTGTAGCTGCCCGCCTGGTTGTGCATCGCCCACGCCATCGTGACGAACTCGCCGCCGGCGACCAGGCCACAGACCACCACGAGCGACAGCGAGCCCAGCTTCAGCGCGCGCCCCCGTCTTTCCTGCGGCCCGACCAACGCGCCGGGCCGATGCGCGCGGACGTTCTCGACGAACGCGTACACCCCGGCGATCCCGGCCGCGACCAGCAGGATCGTCGACAGCGGGATCCCGCCGATCGACGGCGCGACGCTGGTCCACTGCACCCCGAGCCGCGAGACGAACCAGTACGTGTTCGGGCCGGTCGCGGCGAGTGCGCCGACGACGAGCAGCCCGGCGAGGAAAGCAGCGCGGTTGCGTTTCGACCGGAGCACGGTCGAACTGGTCGCGAGCGCGGTCAGCGCCGCCATCGACGCGCCGACCGCGGCGAACGCGCCGAAGTGGTGGGTCCACTTGGTCGGGGTCAGCGCCAGCAACAGGAAGAACAACGCCGTCGTGCCGATCAGCCGCCGCGCGGGGCCGAGCGACGCGCCGGGGATCCGGCCGCGCCGCAGCAGCACGACCAGGCAGGTCACCGTGCACAGCAGCACCAGCAGCACGGGGAAGCGGCGCGGCGCCGAGCCGTCCGGCAGGCTCTCGAACAGCAGCTGGTAGCGCGCGAACTCCTGGAACCACGACAGGTTCGGGCCGACCTGGGCGCGCAGCCGGGTCGCCTCCTGCACGGTGGCGAACGTCTGGTCCGCGAACATCACGACGAGCACCAGGAACCCGGCCGCGGCGACCGGCGCGAGCACCGTCGTCCAGCCGTTCTCCGCGCGCTGGCGCAGCAGTTTGAACAGCGGCCGGGCGGCGACGAGGAACGGCGCGACGGCGATCAGCCCGGTCGGCGTCGCGGCCAGGGTGAACGCCGCAGCGGTCAGCCCGAGGCACAGCGGCAGCAGACGGCGCGTGACGAGCGCGCGTTCGACCGCGCAGATCGCCAGCAGCGAACCGAGCGCCGCGACCGGCTCCGGCCGGACGCCGTTGTTGTAGGGCATCCACCAGACCAGGAACACCGCCGCCGCGGCCCAGCCCGCCGCGCGGCTCGTGCGGACCTGGGTGCCCAGCCGGGGCATGACCTCGCGGCTGATCAGCAGCCAGGACAGGCAGCCGAGCAGGAACGACGGCAGCCGGATCCACGGCGGCACCGTGGACACGTGCGTCATCAGCTCGTAGACGTGGTAGAACCAGCCGAACGGCGCCTCCGCGACGCCGAACCAGCGGTGGTAGTTGGTGAGGAAACCGGTCTGCTCGGTGACCCTGGCCATCGTGAGGATGTAGCCGTCGTCCGAGGTCACCGGCCCGATGAAGACCCACGCGCCGAGCGCGGCGAACACCGTCGCGTCGCGGGCGGTCAGCCGCCACCAGCCGACCGGCGCCCAGCGCGGCGCCCGTCTCGCGAAGCCGGAGTCGAGCCGCCAGATCGCGATCATGCAGCCGATCATGGAGATCACCGCGAGGATGCCGACGATGATCTTCAGCGTGGTCGGCGAGGTCTGGTAGCGCGTGTCCGGGACGACCGAAACGTGCAGCCCGGCGATCGGGTCGCGGCCGGAGTTGATCGAGGAGTAGATGCCGACCACCCGCGGCCGGACGTCTCCGGTCGTGTGGAACACCGGAGTGCCGGCGACGGAGATGGTCATCTGCGTCGCGTCGGAATGCACCGCCACGTCGCAGCCCTGCGAGGGCAGTGGCTGCTGGACGATCTGCTGGCCGTGGCTGGACGCGAGCAGCACGCCGTTGTCGACGCGCACCTGCATGCCGACGCCCTTGCCCGCGCGCGGGTCGGTGCGCCCGTCCGGCACGGTGGCGAACAGCAGTGCGGGGCCGTTGGTGCGCGCGTCCAGCGAGTGGATCGTGGCGCACGGCAGCGCGACGCGCATGTCCTCGGCCCAGTACCCGGTCAAGGGCGCGTTGACGGAGCGGGTGTCGTTGCCTGTCGGCCAGACGACCTCCGCGGTGTCCTGCACCACCGGCAGGAAGGGGAAAGCCAGCGCGCACAAGGCGGAGAGCAACCCCAGCGTCACAGCGATCAACCGCATCGGCGCAACGCTAATGGGTCTGATCGGCCGTGTTACGCCGACCCCGGGTCACGCGGGGTGAAACGTTCGTGGTGTAAAGCCGCGGTCAAGGGCCTGCGGCTACGCCAGCCGTGGCGTTCGAGATCCGGGACCTCGGCGAGCGCGGTCACCGGCCCGACACACAGCCAGGCGACCGGGCGGATGCCGCCGGGGATCTCGAGCAGATCGGCCAGGAACGGTTCGCGGTAGAAGCTGACCCAGCCGACGCCGAGGCCTTCCGCGGTCGCGGCGAGCCACAGGTTCTGGATCGCGAGGCACACCGAGTACAGCCCGGCGTCGGCGATGGCGTGCCTGCCCAGCACGTCCGGCGCTCCGCGCGCCGGGTCGTAGGTGACGACGATGCCGAGCGTGGCGTCGAGAATGCCTTCGATCTTGATCTTCTGGAACGCCCCGGCGCGGTCCTTGTCGAGCGACGCGGCGAAGATCTCGCGCTCGTCGTGGACGTGCTTCGCGAAGGCCTCGCGGGTGGTGACGTCGCGGACCAGCACGAAGTCCCACGGCTGGCTGAGCCCGACACTGGGCGCGGCGTGCGCGGCGGACAGGATGCGGTGCAGGACGTCGTCGTCGATCGGGGCGCCGGTGAACTCGCCGCGGACGTCCCGGCGGCGGTAGAGCGTCTCGTAGAACGCGTCCAACTCAGTCATGGTTCAGCACCCACTCGACGGCTTCGCGGACGGTGCCGACGGTCTCGGCCTCCGGGCGCGGCGGCCTGCGGACCACGACCACGGGCAGCCCGAGCTCCCGCGCCGCGCGGAGTTTGGCATCGGTGTGCGTGCCGCCGCTGTCCTTTGTGACCAGGACGTCGATGTGGTGCTCGCGCAGCAGCGACCGTTCGGAGTCCACTGTGTACGGTCCGCGATCGAGGAGGATCTCGTGCTCGCGCGGCAGCGGCGGCTCGGGCGGGTCGACGCAGCGGATGAGGAACCACAGGCCGTCCAGCCCGGCGAACGCCGCGAGCCCCTGCCGTCCGCTGGTCAGGAACACCCGGCGGCCGAGCGCGGGGAGCCGCGCGGCGGCGTCGGCGAGGTCGTCCGCCCAGTGCCAGACGTCGCCGGGCTGCCGCTGCCAGCCGGGACGTGCGAGCCGCAGCAACGGGACGCCGGTGCGTCGCGTGGCCTCGGCGGCGTTCGCGCCGATGCGCTCGGCGAAGGGGTGCGTCGCGTCCACGACAGCGCTGACGTCGTTGTCCCGTAGCCACTGCACGAGCCCCTCGACACCGCCGAAGCCGCCGACGCGCACTTCGCCCTCGGGCAGCCGGGGCCGTGCCACCCGCCCCGCCAGCGACGACACCACCCGCACCTCACGCTCCACCAGCTCGGCGGCCAGCTCCCGCGCCTCCGCCGTCCCGCCCAGGATCAGCAGCGGTCTCTGAAGGCCACCTTCAGGGAACTCAAGTCCCTCAAGGTGGCCTTCAGAGACATTCGGGTCACTCACAGGGAGTCCGGTTGGGAGCGGCGGTCCCGGGTGGCCGAGTAGAGGAAGCTGTCCGGGAAGCCCTCAGCGGCGAGCACCCGGCCGACGAAGATCGTCGCCGCGCGCGTCATCCCGGCCGCCCGCGCCTGCGACGCGATGTCGGACAACGTCCCCCGCACGACGGTCTCGCCGGGCTGGGTGGCAAGCGCGACGACGGCCGCCGGGCAGTCCGCCCCGTAGTGCGGGATCAGCTCGGCACACACCCGCTCGATGTGGTTGATCGCCAGGTGCAGCGCCAGTGTCGCCCCGCTGACCGCGAAGTTCGCCAGCGTTTCCCCCGACGGCATCGACGTCGACCGCGCCTGCGCCCGTGTGATGATCAGGCTCTGGCCCACCTCGGGCACCGTCAGCTCCCGCCCGAGTACCGCCGCCGACGCCGCGAAGGCGGGTACGCCCGGCACCATCGCGTACGGCACGCCGGCGTCGTCGAGACGTCGCATCTGCTCCGCGACAGCGCTGTACAGCGACGGATCGCCCGAGCACAGCCGCGCGACGTCGTGACCGCCCTCGTGCGCCGAGACCATTCGCGCGACGATCTCGTCCAGCGACAGGTTCGCCGTGTCGATGACCACTGCCTCCGGAGGGCAGTACTCCAGCAGGTCGGGCGGCGTCATGCTGCCCGGGTACAGGCAGACGTCGCAGCGGGCCAGCAGATCACGGCCGCGTACGGTGATCAGGTCCGCGGCGCCCGGTCCGGCGCCGATGAAGTGCACGGTCACTTGATCTTGCACCACTGGGTCACGGTCCGCGACGGCTTCCAGCCGTCGTAGTGGCCGAGCGGTTCGATGCGCTGCACCGAGATCCGGGTCAGTTCGCCGCCGTACCGCCGGTGCGCGTCGGCGAGCACCCACTCGCCCTGCAGCGTCACCGCGTGCGCGACGATCCGCGACGCGTTTTCGACGCAGCCGGTGATCAGATCGGGAGTCGTCAGGGCACCGCCGATGAAGATCGCGTCCGGCGTGGGCAGGGGCACCAGCGCTTCCGGGATCAGCCCGCAGACCACTCGCAGTCCGGGGACGCCGAGCTTGTAGGCATTGCGCTCGATGCGGTCGGCCCGCGAGCTGACCCCCTCGATCGCGATCGCGCGGTTCAGCGGGTGCATGCGCGACCATTCGATCGCGATGCTGCCCGCGCCCGCGCCGACGTCCCACAGCAGTTCGCCGGGCGACGGCGCGAGCCGGGCCAGCGCGGAAACGCGCAGGTCGCGTTTGGTGATCTGACCATCGTGTTCGTACGCGTCGTCCGGCAGGCCGATCAGCGGCAGGATCTTCCCCGGGGTGCCGACGCAGTCGATCGCGAACACCGTCAGCGGCCCGGGGTCGTGCTCCCAGCCGTCGGAGATCCGCTCGTCGGGGCCACCGAGATTTTCCAACGCCCGTAACGTGCTCTTGGCGAACTTCCGCGACTTCAGCAGTTTCCGCAGCGCGGTGGCCTTCGCGCCGAGAACGAGCACCTTCCGCCCCGGGGCCAGCGCCAGCCCGACACGCTCGATGTCGCGGCCCACCACCGAAACCACCTCGGTCTGCTCGGCGGACCAGCCGAGCCGTGCGCGGGCCAGCGTCACCGACGACAGCGTCGGCAGGACCTGGATGTCGTAACCGCGCTCGATCAGCGTCGTGCCGATACCGGACAGCAGCGGGTCACCACTGGCGAGCACGCAGATCCGGCGGTCGAAGTACTCGGCGAGGAAGCCGTCGAGCTTGGACAGCAGGCGGGCGGGCCACTCGACGGCGTCGGCTTCCACCTCGGGCGGCAGGTAGGCGAGCTGCCGCGCACCGCCGATGACGACGTCGGCCGAGAGCACAATGGTCCTGGCCTCCTCGGACAGGCCGCTCCAGCCGTCGGCGCCGATACCGACCACGGGGAAGGGTGATTTTTCGCGCACGCTGAGGCAGGCTAGTCGACCCCGCTCCTGTGCGATGATCGGCCGGAAGCCGAGTCGCCAGCCGCGAGGAGCGCCGTTGAAGCCGTACCCGTTCACCGCCGTCGTCGGGATGCCGGACCTGCGTCTGGCGCTGGTGCTCTCCTCGATCTCGCCCGCCGTCGGCGGAGTGCTGGTGCGCGGGGAAAAGGGCACCGCGAAGTCGACCATGGTGCGTGCGCTCGCCGGACTGCTGCCGAGCGTCGACGTCGTCGACGGCTGCCGCTTCTCGTGCGACCCGGTTTCACCCGATCCGGCGTGTCCGGACGGCCCGCACGACGGCGCCGCGGCACATCGCAGGCCCGCGCGGCTGGTCGAGCTGCCGGTCGGCGCGGCCGAGGACAGGGTGATCGGCTCGCTGAACCTGGAGCGCGCGCTTTCCGAGGGAATCACCGACTACCAGCCGGGTCTGCTCGCCGCGGCGCATCGCGGGCTGCTCTACGTCGACGAGGTCAACCTCCTGCACGATCACCTCGTCGACGCGCTGCTCGACGCCGCCGCGATGGGCCGCGCGACGGTCGAACGCGAGGGCGTCTCGGTGTCGCACGCGGCGCGGTTCGTGTTGATCGGCACGATGAACCCGGAGGAGGGCGAGCTGCGCCCGCAGCTGCTCGACCGGTTCGGGCTCACCGTCGAGGTCGCCTCCAGTCGTGACCCGGAACAGCGCGTCCAGGTCGTCCGGCGGCGGCTGGCCTACGAGGCGGATCCGGATGCCTTCGCCGCGGAGTACGCCGATGAGGACGCGCGGCTGGCGGCGGACATCGAAGCGGCGCAACGGCTTCTGCCCTCGGTGAAGCTCACGGACGAGGCGCTGCGGCAGATCGCCGAGGTGTGCGCGTCGTTCGAGGTCGACGGGATGCGGGCGGACATCGTCACCGCGCGGACCGCCGTCGCGCACGCGGCGTGGGCGGGCCGCGACGAAGTGTCCACAGAGGACATCCGGGTGGCGGCGCGGCTCGCCCTGCCGCACCGGCGCCGCCGGAATCCCTTCGACGCGCCGGGAATCTCCGAGGAGCAGCTCGAACAGGCGTTGCAGGACGCGCAACCCGACGAACCAGGACCACCGGAGGGGCCCGACGATGACGGGCCGGGTTCCGGATCGACGCCACCGTCCACTGAGGACGCGACGGGCGGACCCAGCGGTGACGCCCAGCAGGGTGACACCGGCGGCCGGCCCGGCGGGGAGCGGCAGCACGGCATGGCCGAGCGCGCCGGAAAGGCTTTCCGCGCAAGGACTTTCGAGGTCAAGGGTACCGGCGAGGGGGAGCGCGGACGGCGTTCGCGGGCCATCACCGACAACGGCCGGACGATCGGCGTGCAGCCGTCGAGCGTGCGCGAGGGGCGTCCGCATCTGGTCGCGACCGTCCGCGCGGCCGCTCCGCACCAGCGGGCACGGGGCCGCGACGGTGGCGGACTGCGCGTGCGGAAACAGGATCTGCGGTTCGCCCGGCGTGAAGGCAGGGAAGGCAATCTCGTGCTGTTCTGCGTCGACGCGTCCGGCTCGATGGGCGCCCGCGCCCGCATGCGCGAGGTCAAGACCGCGGTGCTTTCCCTGCTGCTGGACGCTTATCAGCGCCGGGACAAGGTCGGCATGGTGACCTTTCGTGGCGGTGGTGCGGAACTCGCGTTGCCGCCCACCATCAGCGTCGACGCCGCGGCGTCCCGTTTGGACGAACTTCCCACCGGTGGCCGTACCCCACTGGCCGAAGGACTCCTTGAAGCCGCACGAGTCCTGCGTGTCGAAGCGATCCGTGATCCCCGCCGGCGTCCGCTGCTGATCGTGGTCACCGACGGGCGTGCCACCAGCGGCGCCGACGCCGTCGCGCGTTCGCACGCGGCCGCCGGGCTGCTCGCCGACGTCACCGCGGTCGTGATGGACTGCGAAAACGGCAAGATGCGGCTGGGACTCGCCGCGGAACTCGCCGACCACCTCGGCGCCGACCACGTTCCGCTCACCGAGGTCGCCGCCGACGCGCTCGCCGGCGCGGTGCGCGCCCGCACGTCCGGGAGGGCTGCCTGATGCCGCAAGGAAAACCCGCCGTCGTCCCGCAGGACGGCCTCACCACCCGCCAGCGCCGCAACCGGCCGCTGCTCGCCGTGCACACCGGCGAGATGAAGGGGAAGTCGACCGCGGCGTTCGGAATGGCGCTGCGCGCGTGGAACCAGGGCTGGTCGATCGGCGTGTTCCAGTTCGTGAAGTCGGCGAAATGGCGAGTCGGGGAGGAAGCCGCGTTCCGCGCGCTCGGGAAACTGCACGAGGACACCGGCCAGGGCGGACCGGTGGAATGGCACAAGATGGGCGAGGGCTGGAGCTGGACGCGCAAGTCCGGCACCGAAGAGGACCACGCCGAAAACGCGAGGGAAGGCTGGGCGGAGATCAAACGTCGCCTCGCCGCGGAAACCCACGACTTCTACGTGCTCGACGAATTCAGCTATCTGCTCAAATGGGGCTGGCTCGCGGTGGACGACGTGGTGTCCACATTGGAGTCCCGGCCCGGTCATCAGCATGTCGTGATCACCGGCCGTTACGCGCCGCCGGAACTGATCGAGGCCGCCGATCTGGTCGCCGAGATGACCAAGGTGAAACACCCGATGGACGCGGGGCAAAAGGGCCAGCGGGGCATCGAATGGTAGCGAGAGTGGTCATCGCCGCGCCCGGTTCGGGGCACGGCAAGACCACGATCGCGGCCGGGCTGATGGCGGCCCTGCGCGCGGCGGGGCATCGGGTGTCCGGGCACAAGGTCGGCCCGGACTTCATCGACCCGGGCTACCACGCGCTCGCCACCGGCCGCCCCGCCAGGAACCTCGACCCGTTCCTGCAGGGCGAGGAGCAGCTGGTTCCCTTGCTGCGTCACGGTTCCTCGGGCGCGGATATCGCCGTCATCGAGGGCGTCATGGGCCTGTTCGACGGCGCGCTCGGTACCGAGGGCTACGCGTCGACGGCGCATGTCGCGCGCCTGATCGACGCTCCGGTGATCCTCGTCGTCGACGCCTCGGCGGCGAGCCGCAGCGTGGCCGCGACCGTGCTGGGCTTCGCGAACTACGACACCCGCGTCCGGCTCGCCGGGGTCATCCTCAACAAGCTGGGCTCGCAGCGGCACGAGGACGAAATCGCCACCGCGCTGGAGGCGACCGGTGTGCCGCTGCTGGGTGCCTTGCGCCGCAACGATTCCATCCACGCCCCGAGCCGTCACCTCGGCCTCGTCCCCGCCGCGGAACGGGCCTCGGAGTCGCGGCGCGTGCTGCCGGAACTCGCCTCGTGGGTCGCCGGCGGTGTCGACCTCGACGCCGTGGTGCGGGTCGCGCACCGGGCGCCCGCGCTGACGGGGGAGTCGTGGAGTCCGGGGCCGGAGCACGACGGCCCGCGTGCCACGATCGCCGTGGCGGCGGGCCCCGCCTTCACCTTCCGCTACACCGAAACCGCCGAACTCCTGGCCGCTCGCGGAATCGACGTCGTCGATGTGGACCCCTTGCAGGACAAGGCTTTGCCGCCGGGGTGCGCGGGGCTCTACTTCGGCGGCGGGTTCCCGGAGGTGCACGCCGCCGAGCTTTCGTCCAATGTGGAGCTTCGCGCGGAGGTCGCCGCCGCGATCGGCGAGGGGATGCCGGTGAGCGCGGAATGCGCGGGCCTGCTGTACCTGTGCCGTTCGCTGGACGACATGCCCATGGTGGGCGCCGTCGATGCCACGGCGGTCATGACGAAACGTGGGAAGCTCGGCTACCGCAAGGCTGTCGCGGTCGCCGACAACGTGCTCGCCGTGGCCGGTCAGCGCGTCACCGGCCACGAGTTCCACCGCACCGAAATCGCCCCAGCGCACGGTGACACCGCCGCGTGGGGCTGGGACCGCGTGCTCGACGGCTTTGCCTCGCCCAACCTGCACGCCTCGTATCTGCACGTCCACTGGGCCGGATATCCGGCGCTGGCGGACCGTTTCGCCTCGCACGTCCACAGGCATGCCCTGGTCGCGGCTCATGACTGAGTACGACCTCCATCATCACGGCGATCGCGAGGTCGGCGACGGCCTCGTCGACCTCGCGGTGAACGTCCGGCTCCCGGCGCCGCCACCGTGGCTGCGTGCCGAACTCGCCGCCGCGCTGGACGATCTGGCCGCCTATCCCGATGCCGCGCCCGCCACGGAAGCCGTCGCGCGACGTCATGGGCGCGACCCGGAGGACGTGCTGGTGACCGCTGGGGCCGCGGAGGCGTTCACACTGCTCGCGTCGGCCTTTAAACCACGTCACGCCGCGGTGGTGCATCCGCAGTTCACCGAACCTGAGGCCGCGTTGCGGGCTGCCGGGCACGACGTCGAACGCGTCGTACTGTCCGCAGTGGACGGTTATCGACTGGACCCCGGTGCGGTTTCCCCAGACGCTGATCTCGTCTTCGTCGGCAACCCCACGAACCCGACATCGGTGCTGCATCCGGCGTCCACGCTGCGTTCGCTGGCGCGCCCCGGGCGGGTGCTCGTGGTGGACGAGGCGTTCCTCGACGCGATCCCCGGCGAGGAGGAAAGCGTTGCCGGAGAGCGGATTCCGGGCGTGGTGGTGCTGCGCAGCCTGACCAAGACGTGGGGGCTGGCCGGGCTACGAGCGGGCTACGTCCTCGGTGAGCCGTCGCTGATCTCGCGGCTGCGCGCGGTCCAGCCGCCGTGGTCAGTGTCCACTTTGGCCGCTGTGGCCACGGTCGCCTGCTGCCGCCCCGCCGCGCTGGAGGAGGCGGAAAAGCTGGCCGTGGCGGCGGAAGCCGACCGGGAATACCTCGTGTCCCGGTTGGCCGAGGCCGGGATCGACGTGCTCGGCGACCCGCGCGGCCCGTTCGTCCTCATCCGTGTCCCCGGCGGGGCGGACGTCCGGCTGCGGCTGCGCGAGATGGGTTACGCCGTCCGCCGCGGCGACACCTTTCCCGGGCTGGGGCCGGACCACCTGCGGCTCGCGGTCCGGGATCGCGCCACGACCGATGCCTTCCTCGAAATTCTCCGTCGCGTTCGGTGAGCCCTGCCCGATAGCTTCTGGTCATGAACAACCCTTACGGCACCCATCCCGCGGCGCTGGTCTACTTGCTCGACGCCATCGGCCCGCAGGAACGTGGTTTGGTGCACCAGCTTTCCTGGGAGGAGGATGACGCGCTCGCGGCGGTCAGCCTGCGACGGTTCCCCACCGACCGTGCGACGACCGGAGCGATCGACTGGTCGGGTGCCGTCGTGCTGGAACAGTCTCTCGAAGCGGACTACGCCGATGCCGTGCGAGTACTGGGTGAACTCGTGCTGCGGTATTCGACCTCGGACGTGGTCGTGTTCTGGGGCAACCTGATCATCCCGACGGTGCGGCTGCCCGCCCGGCTCGCCGCGGCGAACGCGGGGGAGCTGATCGACACCGGTGACGACGTGTGGATCTACCTGCCGGAGAGGAACGTCCTCGTCGAATACTGGCACTCGGGCCGGATCACCGCGGGTGTGATCCCGGACGCCGCGGCGTCCGCCGAGCGGTCACGCCGTCGTGAGTAGTGCCGCCGCCACCGCGACCTCGACGCAGCCGCCGAGAACGTCGCCCGTGACGCCGCCGATGCGCTGGACGCAGCGCGCCAGCAGCAGCGCAGCCACGACGTAGCCGAGCGCGACGGCGAGGGGACCGCGCCACCACGGCAGGCCGGGCGCGACTGCCGAAACACCCGCGGCGAGCACGAAGACCAGCACCGCCGCGACGATCGGGACCGACCCGGCGACGGTCGCGCCGAGCCCCTCCGGCCGCGCGGACGGGACACCTCGGGCGCAGCAGAGCGAAAGCACACACCGTCCACTGAGGACGGCCAGAACCACCGCGGTGACACCGTGCCCGTGCGAGATCGCGCCGGTCAGCGCACCTGCCTGCACGAGCAGGACGAACACCAGCGTCGCCACGCCGGTGGGTCCCGAGTCGCCGCGGCGCATGACGTCCAAGGCCTTCGACCGGTCGTAGGAGGCGCCGAGACCGTCGGCGGTGTCGGCGAGCCCGTCGAGGTGGAGGCCGCGGTTGCCCAGCGCGACCGCGCCCAGCGCCAGCGCGGCCACGGCGATCGCGGGCAGGCCCAGCGCGTCACCCGCCGCGACGACCAGCCCCGCGATCACGGCCAGCGGCACCGCCGCGAGCGGTGCGAGCACCATCGCGGCCCCGGCCACCCGGCCGTCGATCACGCGCGGCGCCGGGACCGGCACGGTCGTCAACGTCCCGACCGCCATCCGCGCCGCGTCCCCCCACCGGCTCACGCAGCGCCCCCGGGAAGTCCTGCACCCCGGAGAGGCCCGTGGGTGCTGAAGGGCGCTTTCAGTGCGTTAGACGCACTGAAGGGCCCTTTCAGCGCACTCAACGCACCGAAGGGCCCTTTCAGCACACCTGCCACCGCAGCAGACGCCACCGCGAGCGAGCGTGTCACGTGAGGTCCGCGAGCAGGCCCATGTCGGCGAGGATCGCCTGCGCGGCCCGCAGCGTCGGGACGGCCTGCACCGCGCCACTGCCTTCGCCGAGCCGCAAACCGAGGTCGAGGATCGGCTCCAGGCCCAGCGCCTTCAACGCAAACGCTTGCGACGGCTCGGTCGAGCGGTGCCCGGCCAGCCACCACTGTTCCGCTCCCGGCGCGATGTCTCGCGCGACCAGCGCCGCGGCGCCCGAGAACACGCCGTCGAGCAGCACCGGCACCGAACGCACCGCGGCCTGCACCAGAAAACCGGCGGTGGCCGCCGCGCACGCGCTTCCCAGCACCGTCAGCCGCGAGAACGGATCCTCGACGCGTCCCGCGGCACGCGCGAGAGCCGCCGACACCGCCTTGACCTTCCGCGCGAGACCGTCGGAATCCACCCCCGTCCCGGTTCCGACGACCTCCGCGGCGGGCAGACCCAGCGACGCGGCCACCAGCGCCGCGCACACGGCCGTGTTCCCGATCCCCATGTCGCCCGGGATCAGCAGTTCGGCCCCGGTCGAGATCTCCTCGTCCGCGAGCGAAAGCCCCGCCTCGAACGCACGCATGGCCTCGCCGGGCAGGAGCGCGTCCTCGACGTCGATGGAGCCCGAACCCCGCCGGATCTTGTGCGCCAGCACGGAATCCGGAATATCCGAAGCGTCCCAATCGACCGCGATGTCCGCGACCCGCACTCGGGCGCCGACCTGCGAAGCGAGCACGTTCACCCCGCTGCGCCCGGCCAGGAACACCCGCACCATCGCGCCGGTGACCTCGCGCGGATACGCCGAAAGCGCGGACACGCCGTGGTCGCCGGCGAACACCACGACGCGGACGTCCGAGATCGGCCGGGGTGGCACGCAGCCGTGCGCGGCGCTCAGCCAGGCCGCGATCTCCTCCAGCCGCCCCAGTGAGCCGACCGGTTTGACCAGCCCGTCGAGCCGCTCCCGGGCGGCGGCGTGGGCGGCGGCGTCCGGGACGGGGATGTCGAAACGCATGGCGGAACTCCCTACGGCAGATCGAGTACGCGGCCGGCGACGACCAGGAGCACCCGGTCGGACTCGGCGGACACACGGCTGTTGAGCGCGCCCAGCACATCACGGAACAGCCGCCCGGACACCGTCGCGGGCACCACACCACTGCCGACCTCGTTGCTGACCGCGACCACCGGGACCCGCGCCTGCGCCCACGCGACCAGGAAATCCTCGAGTCGTTCGTCCAGCCGGAGCTCCCAGCCGGACTTCTGCGTCCACGCGCCGACCTCGTCGAGCACCCGGCTCAGCCACGTGCCGAGGCAGTCGATGAGTACCGGCCCGGTCGCGCTCCGCAGCACGCCGGGCAGGTCGGTCGTCTCGACGGTCTTCCAGTGCGACGGCCTTCTCGCCTTGTGCGCGGCCACGCGCGCGGCCCACTCGGGGTCTTCGGCGCTCGGCGGCAGGCCGGGCGCGACGTAGACGAGGTGCGGATGGTGGGCGACGAGCCGTTCGGCGTGCCTGGACTTCCCCGAGCGCACACCGCCGAGGACCAGCACCTTGCCGTCGTCACGTCCGTACCGGCGTAGTGCTCGCGCCAGGGTCTCGAGGTACCCGGCGAGCCGGTGCGTCAGCCCCGCCGACGTATTCCCTGGCGCGGAGGCGGCATCAGACACAGTCATACTCCGCATTGTCGTGCACGCGCTACGGTTCGCCACGTGCCACTCCGACAAGCAGCCACGACGGCCGGATTGATCACCGGATTCGCCGCCGACGCACTTCTGGGCGACCCCCGTCGAGGGCATCCGGTCGCCCTGTTCGGGACGGCCGCGGCGGCGCTGGAACGACGTCTCTGGGCGGACTCGAAGCCGCGCGGAGCCGCGTACGCCGGGATCTGCGTCGGCGTCGCTACGGGACTCGGCGTCGCTGCTCAGGCCGTGACGCGACGACGTCCCTTCGCGCGCTTCGCGCTGACAGCCGCCGCGACGTGGATCGTCCTCGGTGGACGTGGCCTCGCGACCGAAGGCGCCGAGATGGCCAGACTGCTCGAAAGCGACGACGTCCCCGCGGCGAGGGAAAGGCTTTCGCACCTCTGCGCGCGCGACGCCACCGAGCTGGACTCCGCCGAGCTCGCCCGCGCCGCGACCGAGTCGATCGCCGAGAACACCTCCGACGCCGTGGTCGCGCCGCTGTTCTGGGGCGCGGTCGGCGGGATTCCCGGCCTGTTCGGCTACCGCGCGCTCAACACGCTCGACGCGATGGTCGGCTACCGCTCGCCCCGCTACGAACGTTTCGGCTGGGCTTCGGCTCGCGCCGACGACGTCGCGAATCTCGTGCCGTCGCGGATCGGTGCGGCGCTGACGACGTTGTCAGCGCCGCTCGTTGGCGGCCAGGTCCGTCGGACGTGGCGGGTCTGGCGGCGCTACGGCGCGCTCCACCCCAGCCCCAACGCGGGGCAGGTCGAGGCCGCCTTCGCCGGGGCGCTCGACGTCCAGCTCGGCGGGACCAACAGCTACGGCGGCCGAACCGAGCGTCGTGGCACGCTCGGTGAGGGACGGGCGCCGGAGACCGCCGACCTCCGGCGTGCGGTGCGACTGTCCAAAGTGGTCGGTGCGGCGGCGCTGGCGGTTGCCGTGGTGGTCGCCCGATGAGCGACGCTTGCGAGCGAATCATGGATATCATGCGCCAAAAGGGATTGAACACTGTCTCGCGGAGCGAGGCGATCGCATGAGCGGGCTGCTGATCGCGGGGACGACGTCGGACGCGGGAAAGAGCCTGGTCACCGCCGGGATCTGCCGCTGGCTGGCGCGTCAGGGGATGCGGGTCGCGCCGTTCAAGGCGCAGAACATGTCCAACAACTCGATGGTCTGCGCGGACGGCGCCGAGATCGGCCGCGCGCAGTGGCTCCAGGCCCGCGCGGCGCGCGCCGAGCCCGAGGCCGCGATGAACCCGGTGCTGCTCAAGCCGGGGAGTGACCGGCGCAGTCACGTCGTCGCGCTGGGGAAGCCGTTCGGGACGCTCGAAGCGGGGGAGTACGCCACCGGACGCGCCGGTCTCGCGACCATCGCGTTCGACGCGTACGCCGAGTTGAGCAGCCGCTTCGACGTCGTGGTCTGCGAAGGTGCCGGCAGCCCGGCCGAGATCAACCTTCGCGCCGGGGACTACGTCAACATGGGCCTGGCGCGGCGGTTTTCGCTGCCGGTGCTGGTGGTCGGCGACATCGATCGCGGCGGCGTGCTCGCCGCGATGTTCGGGACGCTCGCGCTGCTTTCGGCCGAGGACCAGGCGCTGGTCGCGGGCTGGATCGTCAACAAGTTCCGCGGCGATGTCGGCCTGCTCCGGCCGGGGCTGGACAGCATCGAGAAGGTCACCGGGCGCCCCGTGCTGGGCGTGCTGCCGTGGCTCGACCGCGTGTGGATCGACTCCGAGGACGCGCTGGCGGTGGCGGGCTGGCGCCACTCGTCGACAGGCGGCGGGCTGAACGTCGCCGTGGTGCGCTTCCCGCGTGCCTCCAACGCGACCGACGTCGACGCGCTCGCCGCCGAACCCGGCGTCACGGTGTCGTTGACCGCCGATCCCGACGTCGTCGCGGCGGCGGACCTGGTCGTGCTGCCCGGCTCACGGGCCACAGTGGACGATCTGCGCTGGCTGCGCTCGCGCGGTCTGGACACGGCGGTGGCCGCGCGGGCCGCGGCGGGTCGTCCGGTGCTCGGCGTCTGCGGTGGCTACCAGATGCTCGCCGAGTCCATTGTGGATGATGTGGAGTCGTTGGCTGGTCAGGTGGACGGCTTGGGACTGCTGCCGACGCGGGTGTCGTTCTCCGGCGAAAAGGTGCTCGGGCGGCCCAGTGGTTCGTGGCGGGGTCACGACGTTTCGGCGTACGAAATCCACCACGGCAGCGCGGTTTTGTCCGGGTCTGCTGAGTCCTTTTTGGACGGCTACCGGGTCGGCTCGGTGTGGGGCACGACGTGGCACGGCGCGTTCGAGAACGACGGCTTCCGCCGTGCCTGGCTCACGGAAGTCGCGCTCGCCGCGGGTCGATCGTGGACGCCATCCCCGGACGCCCCCGGCTTCGCGGAGCTGCGGGAGGACATGCTGGACCGCCTCGCCGACGCCGTCGACACCCACCTCGACACGTCCCTCCTCCTACGCCTCCTGACCACCGGCGCCCCTGCCACCCTCCCCTTCATCCCACCCGGCGCCCCTTAACCCTCCCCGGCTCAAATGCGGCGCAGGTAGCCCGGCCGCTCTCGCCCGGCGTCCGTGAAGGACTCCTTACTGGCGCTGAGCGCTGTGAAGGAGGCCTTCACAGCGTGGGGTGTGGGGCCTGGGGCAGCGCCGAGGGACGCCCTGGGTGCGTTGGGTGTGACGGGGGCGTCCCTCGGTGCGGTGAGCGCACCGAAGGCGTCCCTCGGCACATCCCGCCCGGCCACCGTCGAGCGCCGGTCGCGCGGGGCGTCCGGCCGCCATCTTGCCTGGCCGCGCGGCATGTCCGGTCGCCATCCCGTTCGGCCGCGTGGCGCGTCTGCCGCAGCGGCTGCGTGGGCGCCCGCTGCGGCACCGTCGGGAGCGCAGAGGTCCGGGGGGGCCTCCTTGAGGGACCCAGAGTCCCTCGGGGAGGCCCCCACGGCGCGTTGTCAGGGGCGGACGGGGTGGTAGAGCTGGCCGGTGGCGCTCTGGAACACGCAGACGGCGGTGCGGACCTGGCCGCGCCAGCCCGCTTCCGACGGGTAGTAGACGTTCAGCTTCAGACCTTCCGGAGCGCCGTTGGTGAAGAACGCCTTCGCCTGCGCATGACATTCCGCGAGGCCGGTGCTCTTGAGCTGCGCCTCGCCGGGGTAGGCGTCGGCACCGGGCAGCAGCGCCCTGCCGAAGACCTGGCTGTCGTGCGGGACCGTGCACTGCGTCTTCGCCACGGTCGTGCTGTTCACTTCGGTGGCGTTGAAGCATTGCCCGTCGTTGAGCGAAAAAACGCTCAGCTCGTTGTCCGCGAGTTGCCGGGAATTCGTGGCCGTGACGGTCACCGCGATCAGGATCACCGCGAGCCACACGCCGCTCAGCGTCAGTCCGGCGATCGCCAGCTTCCGCCCCGCCTGGCCGGTCCGCCGGGTCTGCCGCAGCGCGACGAACCCGAAGATCGCGCTCAGCAGGATCCCGCCGACGATGCCCAGCACCAGCGACGCCACAGCGAGCCCGTTGGTGCCCGGCGGGACGGGCTGGGGCGGCGGTGGCGGTGCGTCCTCGTAGCTCGGCCCGGACGGCGGTACGGCTCTCGGTACGGGTGAATCGGACATACAACTCCTTGTGTGGTCCGGGAGAAGTCAGCGGACGAGTTCGCGGACGGGCTGTGACAACCGTCCCGACGAGCCGAAGGCCAGGCACATCGCGGTGCGGACGCCGTGATCCCACGCCCGTTCGCTCGGTATCTGCGGGATCGTGTACACGCCAGGCGCGATCCTCTTGTCGAAGAAGTGGACTGCCTGCCTGTCGCAGTCGAGAGCCGCCTGTGAACTGACCCGGCTGTCGCCGGGGTAGATGTCAGCGGGGAACACGACCGTGCCGATGACTTCGGCGTCGTGCGGCGCGGTACAAGGCACCTTTGTCGCGTTGGTGCCGGCCGGGACGGCCTCCACGAAGCAATCGCCCTTCTGGAGAGCGAAAAGCTCGTACGATCCGGGAGGATCGTCCAGCTCGTCGAGCATCCAGAAGACGACACCGGCCAGCCACAACACGCTGAGCACGATGCCCGTGACGGCGAAGCCACGTCCGGCTTGCCGGGTCCGGCGGACCTGCACGAGCGCGACGATCCCGAAGATCACGCCGAGAAGCCCGGGAATACCGGTGAACCCGAAGATCGCCAAGCACAGCGAGGCGGTGGCGTAGCCGTTTCGCCCGGGGACCACCGGGGCCGATGGCGACGCGGGCAGGGCTTCCTGAGACATGTTTCCCCCTGCGGAATCCCCCGACCCGCAGGAGATCTTAGAGCCGTGCCCGCAGGAGGCGTGGTAACGATTCGACCACGCCGCGGTGCTACCGCGCGAGCGCCGTGAGGAAGGACGCCCAGGCGTGATGGCTGACGGTCAGTTGTCCGGTGGGGGCCTTGGAGTCGCGGACCGCGGTGAGCTGGGGTGCGAAGGCGACCTCGACACAGTCGCTCTTGTCCCCCTTTCCGCTGTAGCTGCTCTTGAACCAGGTCAGCTCGCGGGCCGCCATCGCGTTACTCCCTCATGCGCTCGTACTCGTCCGCCAGCCGGATGAGCCAGTCTCGCGATTGTCCCTCATTCAGGGCACACTGTTCCAGCTGCGTAACTAGGCAGTAGTAGGCCTCCACCGCGGGACGATCCTCGATGAAGAGGTTCGCCGCGTCGACTTCGGCGTAAGCCATCGCAGGGCGTGGTTCGGGGAACTCCATGACTCGGAACGGGGAGCGGCGAGCGCGGCCAGCCGGAGTCGCCTCAGGGACTACCCGGATGGAGCAGTGCGACAGACTGGTGGAGAGCATGAGGTATTGGAGCTGCTCATGCATGATCTGCGCATTTCCCACGATCGTCCGCAGCGCGCGTTCGTGAATGAAGAAAGCGCAACAGGGTGAGTCCGGCTCCCGCAGCAGTCTCTGCCGGTCGAGACGAGAATTCACGATGAGGTCGATCTTTTCCGCTGTGAGGTGCGGTTGGTCTTCCTGCATGGCGCGGGCATAGTCCTCGGTCTGGTGGAGACCGGGTACGTAATCCGGGTCGTAGCAGAACATCGCGCTCGCGAGGTTCTCCTGGATGATCAACGACTTGACCGGATCGGTCAGCTTGTCGAAGTAGGGGCGGACCCAGTACAGGTCATTCGGCGGTTGGAGCATCTCCGCGACGCGCCGGGCCTCGGGCAAGGGGGCCGAGCACGCGCCGAAGTAGATGCCGACCTGCCACGGTGCGATGGAGTACAGCCCTCGTTCCCACTTGGAAAGCAAACCCGGGTTCTCGCCGAAGATGTGCGACATCTCGCGCAGGCCCATGCCCCGCGCTTCACGGAGTGCCCTGAGTTCGGCACCGGCTTCCGCTCGCCGCATCATGGCTGGCTTTTTCATGACCGGTGACGCTACGGAAGCCGCGCGTGCCCGTCAGGCAGGGCACGCGCGGATTCACCGTAAGGGATGGGGGTGTTACCGCTCTGAAAGCACGGCGGGGGTTTTCCGTGCCAACGCCTTTTCGGCGAGGAATCCGAAAACCAGGCCCAGGGAAATCCACAAGGTCAGCTGTGTTCCCACCGATGCGGTACGGAAACTCCACAACGTCGAACCCGGGAACGTCGCCGGGACCTCGTCGATCACCGGCATCAGCCACGCGGCCACCGCCATCACGACGACGTACCCGGCACACGCGAGCAGCCCGCCCCGCCACGCGCCCAGCGCGTCGGCGAGTTTGCGGCCGAAGGCGGCGGCGAGAATTCCGGCCAGCAGGGAGATCGCGACGAAACCGAAGTACAGCTCGGTGCGCTGCCCGATCGTGCCCGCCTGGCCGACCGCGGGCGGGTTCGCCGGGTATTTCAGGAACGGCACCAGGAAAACCACCGCGAAGGCGCCACCGGTGAGCAACGCCGTCGTGACACGAGGCCGGAGCGTGCCGAGCCTGCCGTAGACGAACGCGAAGGCGAGCGAGAACAGCCCGCCGATCGCGACGCCGTACACCGCGACGCCCGCGAGGAGCCCGAGAGTGCTCTGGACGTCGCGAGGGACGACCTCCTCCTCGTGCTCAGCGGGAGCGGGCGCGGGTGCGGGCTCGGCGCCCGCACCGTGGTCGTGCGTGTGGGAGTGCGCGGCGCCGCCCGACTCCTCGATGCCGATGGCGGCGTTGACCGACGGTTCACCGAAGAGATAGGCGAAAACGAACGCGAGCACACCGGCGATCAGGCCCGCGAGCATCCCGCGGACCAGCAAGGTCCTCATCATGAGTGGTGTGGCCCCGCTCAGTGGCAGGGGAAGGCCAGCAGGTGCCGGCCGTCGTGCACGAACTCGTGGACGTAGGTGTTCGCGAACACCGAGAGCGCGCCCTGCTCGGTGCTGACGAAGTACAGCGCGATCAGCGCGAGGAGGGTGACGAACACCGCCCACGGCACGATTTCGCGGATCGGGATCCGCAGCGGGATGGGGGCGGCTGTGATCGCCGGGTTCGTCACGGTGACCTCCTAGGGCTTGCGCGGCCTCGTCGGGGACAACTGCTCGACGGCTCCGGGTCTGGCTTCCCCCTCGGGGGTCACAGTGGCGCGACCGCGCGGATTCTCACCGCGTTCCGGATTCCGTCGTCTGGCCGTCTGAGAGTAGGTCCGTGTGAAGGGGGCGTCAATGTGACGATGCTGGATGTGACGGCCTCGATGCCACAATGCGGTCATGGACACGGTGGCCGCACTCGACGTCGGCGGTACGACGATCAAGGCCGCGCTGCTCGACGCGCAGCTCGGCATCCTCGAAGAACGGCAGGTCCCGACGGCACGCGGCGCGGACGGGACGGCGCTGGCCGCGCAGGTCACCTCGCTGGTCCGGGAGATGGGCGGCGGGACGTCGGTGCGCGCGGTGGGCGTCGTGGTGCCGGGGATCGTCGACGAAGAGGCGCGGGTAGCGCGGTTTTCGGCGAATCTCGACTGGCGGGACGTCCCGTTCGGCTCGCTGCTGGAATCGCGGCTCGGGTTGCCGGTGGCCTTCGGGCACGACGTCAGCGCGGGCGGTCTCGCCGAGTTCCGGGTCGGGGCTGGGCAGGGGTGCGCGGACGCGGCGTTCGTCGCTGTCGGGACCGGGATCGCCGCGGCGTTGCTGCTCGACGGCCGGATCTACCGTGCGCACGGGCTCGCGGGGGAGATCGGGCACATCGACGTCGGCCATTCGCTGCGGTGTGGTTGCGGGGCGGTCGGCTGTCTGGAGGCGAGCGCTTCGGCGTCGGCGGTCGCGCGTCTTTACTCCGAACGGGCGGGTCGGGTGGTCGACGGCGCGTTGCCGGTGATCGATCTCGCGCGGGACGGCGATCCGGTGGCGAGTGCTGTGGTGTCCGAGGCGGTGGACGGGCTCGCGCGTGGCCTCCGCACCTTGCTCACGCTGCTCGGTCCCGAGGTGATCGTGCTCGGCGGTGGCCTGTTCGCGGCGGGGGAGTACGTCGTCGCGCCGCTGCGGGAACGGCTGGCGGCGTCGTTGACTTTCCAGCGGATGCCCGAGCTGCGCGTCGCGAAACTCGGCCCCGAGGCGGGTCGCCTTGGCGCGGGCCTGCTCGCCCTCGACCTGCTGGCCCGTCGTACCGGTCCGTGAATGCCACATTGAGGGACTCTGATTCCCTCAATGTGGCATTCACGGACTTCACTGCGGGAGAATCAGGCCTGTACGCGCGGGAAAGCCTGTGACAGCACGAAGATCGGGCCCCTTCCCCAGTGAATCGCCATCCGGTTGGACGGCACGCCGCCGGCTCGAGCCCCCTCGTCACCGACGGCGTCCCCTACAACCAGGTTGCTCCCCGTGACCCCCTCCCCGCCACTCATTTCCCGCTTTCACTCGAAAAGAGCAAGGGAAGGCGTGCGCAAGTGGCGATCTCGCGTGCGTGAACGGAGATCTCGCGTGTTTGGCCGGGGATGCCGTCCAAGCA
>NZ_JBHYIK010000109.1:0-12648 GCF_042739735.1 Amycolatopsis sp. NPDC059027
GTCATTCCTAGCAGTTTTTGGTGGAACACCCACTCAATCGCCCTAGGCGAGAGCTTGGTTCGTGTCCCGGTCGGCCGCCCGGTCTCCCTGGCGACTTGAAGAACTTTACACGCCTCCGAACGGCCCGAAACAGGGGGGTACCTTAACCGCGTTTCCGCAGGTCAAGCCCCTGTTTCGGGCCGAGCGGCCGATCAGCCGCCGAAGCTGACGCCCGCGACGTTCCGCTTGCCCTTCCGGACGACGAGCCAGCGGCCGTGCAAGGCGTCCTCGGTGGACGGCTTCCACTCCTCGTCGGAGACCTTCACGTTGTTGACGTACGCGCCGCCCTCCTTCACGGTGCGGCGGGCGGCGCCCTTGCTGTCCACCAGGCCGCCGGCGATCAGCAGGTCCACGATCGTGGCGTCCCCGGCGGGCTCGACCTTGCCGGTCGGAACCTCCGCCATCGCGGCGTCGAGCGTCCGCGCGTCGAGTTCTCGCAGCTCACCACGCCCGAACAGGGCCTGGCTCGCGGCGATCACCTGACGTGTCTGCTCTTCGCCGTGGACCAGGGTCGTGAACTCCTCGGCCAGCCGCCGCTGCGCCGCCCGCAGATGCGGGCGCTGCTCGGTGTCCTCGGCCAGCGCGGCGATCTCCTCCTGGCTCAGGAAGCTGAACATCCGCAGGTAGCCGACCACGTCCGCGTCACCCACATTGACGAAGTACTGGTACCACGCGTAGGGCGAGGTCATCTCCGGGTCGAGCCAGAGGTTCCCGCCTCCGGTGGACTTCCCGAACTTCCGCCCCTCCGAGTCGGTGACCAGCGGCGCGGTCAGCGCGTGCACGCCCGCCGACTCGGTGCGCCGGATCAGATCGACCCCGCCGACGAGGTTGCCCCACTGGTCGGAGCCGCCGACCTGCAGCTTGCAGCCGTGCCTGCGGTAGAGATGCAGGTAGTCCTGCGACTGGAGCAGCAGGTAGCTGAACTCGGTGTAGGACATGCCATCGGTCTCGAGGCGGCGCTTCACCGTCTCCCGGTTGAGCATGGTGTTGACCGGGAAGTGCTTGCCGACGTCACGCAGGAACTCCAGCACGTTCTGCTGCCCGGTCCAGTTCAGGTTGTTCTCCACGATCGCGCCGGTCGGCGAATCGTCGAAGTCGACGAACCGCTCCAGCTGCCCGCGGATCCGGCCCGCCCACTCGGCGACGACGTCGAGCGAGTTCAGCGTGCGCTCCCCCGTGTCACGGGGGTCGCCGATCATTCCGGTCGCGCCGCCCGCCAGCACGATCGGCCGGTGCCCGGCCCGCTGGAACCGCGACAGCATGAGCAGCGGGACGAGGTTGCCGGCATGCAGGCTCGGCGCGGTCGGGTCGAACCCGCAATACAGCGTGACTGGCCCCTGGTCGAGTTCTCGCCGCAACGCGCCGGCGTCGGTGGATTGCGCGATCAGGCCGCGCCAGGTCAACTCGTCAAGGATGTGCTCACTCACACCTGTAGATCTTCCCGCACCAGGTCAAGCCGTTTGGTACGGGGTCGCCCGTGGCGTCAGCGCGGGCGTTTGCGACCGCCCCTGCGATAGGTCGAGACGGCGGGTGAGCCGTCGATCCAGAACCGCCACGGAGTTTCCATGGCCATCGCGACGCCGACCCGCGGACCGGTGCGGATCAGCTCCGGCGGCACCCGCTCCCCGGTCAGCAACCGCACGGGCGAGTCCGGATCGGTCAGGTCGACGCCGTTCTGCTCGCGGTCGATCCCGAGCACCGACGTCAGGATCGCGGGCCCCTTCGCGAGTTCGCCGCTCCCGCGGGCCGCCGGCTTGCGGGCGCGGGCGATCTCGGTGCCGGACACGATCTCCCCCGCCCGCAACAGGACCGCGCCCGGCTGACCGTCTTCGGTGCCAACGACGTTCGCGCAGAAGTGCATGCCGTACACGAAGTACACGTACAGGTGACCGGCCGGGCCCCACATCACGGCGTTGCGCGGGGTGCGGCCGCGGTAGCAGTGCGACGCCGGATCGTCGAGCCCCCGGTACGCCTCGACCTCGACCAGCCGGACCGCGACCGTGCCGTCCGGGCCGGTGGATTCGATCACCGCGCCCAGCAGTAGTTCGGCGAGGTCGACCGGATCGAGTGCCAGCTCGGCGCGCGTGAAGATCCGGCCGTGCGTCGTCGTTTCCGCAGTGATGTCCCGCTCCCCTTCTCGCGCCCGCTCCCAGTACGCATCGTAGAGGCACCCGCGATCACGAACGCGGTGAGCTACAGTCTCGATTGAGCAGACGCTCAATCCCAGGGGAGCCGATGACCGCCCACCGGAAGACCACCGCCGAGCCGCCGAGCACCAAGCAGCGGCTGATCGACGGCGTGCTGACGACGATCCGGAACCACGGCATCACGGCGGTGTCCGCGCGCGCGGTCGCGACCGCGGCGAACGTGAACCAGGCACTGATCTTCTACCACTTCGGCAGCGTCGACGAACTCGTCGCGCAGGCGTGCATCGTGGCCACCGAGTCCCGCGTCGCGCTGTACCGCCCCCGTTTCGCCGAAGTCCGTACCGTCGGCGAACTGCTGGAACTCGGGCAGCGGATCCACGCCGAGGAGCGAGCCGAGGGCAATATGGCCGTGCTGGCCCAGACCCTCGCCGGGTCGCAGGGCGGCGGCAGGCTCGCCGAGGCGACCCGCGAAGCCCTCGACAAGTGGATCGCCGAGGTACGGACGACGTTGACCAGGGTGCTGGCCGATTCGCCGCTGACCGGGTTCGCGGATCCCTCGGGCCTCGCCCATGCGGTGTCCGCGGGTTTTCTGGGCCTGACACTGTTCGACTCGGTCGATCCCGACGGCGGCGAACAGGCGCTCGCGGCGCTGGCTCAGCTGGCGACGCTCGTGGACGTCGTGGAGGGCCTCGGCCCGGTGGCCAGCCGCGCTGTCAAGGCGCGGCTGCGCAAGAACGGCCACCGTTAACCGAAGGTTCGTCGGGTGAGCTACCGCAGCCACGCCCGGTGCTCGGCGACTCGCTCGACCAGGCGCTCCCGCTGTTCGGCGACCCGCTCGGGCGCGGTACCACCGCGCGCGTTCCGGGACCGCACGGAACCTTCGACGGTGAGGACCTCGCGGACGGCCGGGGTCAGCGCGGGGTCGATCTTCGCGAACTCCTCGTCGGTCAGCTCGTCGAGACCGACACCGCGGGCTTCCGCGACACGGACGCTCTCCCCCGCCGCCTCGTGCGCGACCCGGAACGGAACCCCTTGGCGCACAAGCCATTCCGCGATGTCGGTCGCGAGCGTGAAACCGGCAGGGGCGAGTTCGGCGAGACGCTCGGTGTGGAAGGTCAGGGTGCCGAGCATGCCCGCGATCGCCGGGAACAGCAGTTCCAGCTGCTCGACGGAGTCGAAGACCGGCTCCTTGTCCTCCTGCAGATCCCGGTTGTACGCCAGCGGCTGCGCCTTGAGCGTCGCCAGCAGCCCGGTGAGGTTGCCGATCAGCCGTCCCGCCTTGCCACGGGTCAGCTCGGCGACGTCGGGGTTCTTCTTCTGCGGCATGATCGAGCTGCCGGTGGCCCAGGCGTCGTCGAGGGTGACGTAGCCGAATTCGGCGGTGTTCCAGATGATCACCTCTTCGGCGATCCGGGACAGGTTGACCGCGAGCATCGCGACGGCGAACGCGAACTCGGCGACGAAGTCCCGCGAAGCCGTGCCGTCGATGGAATTCTCGACACTGGCATCGAAGCCGAGTTCGGCCGCGACCGCTTCGGGGTCGAGACCCAGCGACGAACCGGCGAGGGCGCCCGAACCGTACGGCGATTCGGCGGTGCGTGCGTCCCAGTCCCGCAACCGCGAGACGTCCCGCAGCAGCGACTGGCCGTGCGCGAGCAGGTGATGCGCCAGCAGCACCGGCTGGGCGTGCTGCAGATGCGTGCGGCCTGGCAGGATCGCGTCCGGATGCCGCCGCGCCTGCGAGACCAGCGCGTCGACGACGTCCAGCGTGCCGGCGACGACCCGGCGCCCGGCGTCGCGCAGCCACATGCGGAACAACGTCGCGACCTGGTCGTTGCGCGAGCGACCCGCCCGCAGTTTGCCGCCCAGCTCGGTGCCCGCGCGTTCCAGCAGACCGCGTTCGAGGGCGGTGTGCACGTCCTCGTCGGCGATCGTCGGGGTGAACGCGCCGGACGCGACGTCCTCGGCGAGCGTGTCGAGCGCGGAGAGCATCCCGGTGAGCTCGTCCTCGGTGAGCAGCCCGGCCTTGCGCAGCACGCGGGCATGCGCACGCGAGCCGGCGATGTCGTACGGCGCGAGGCGCCAGTCGAAATGGGTCGACGCGCTCAGCGCCGCCATCGCTTCCGCCGGTCCGCTGGCGAACCGGCCGCCCCACAGCTGCACCGGTTGCTCGTTACTGCTCACGTTCTGCCTTTCCTGGGAGGTGTTACTTCTGGAGGTTCCGCTTCGCGGCGATCTTGCTGGGCAGGCCCCACAACTGCACGAAACCCTTGGCCAGCGACTGGTCGAAGGTGTCGCCCTCGTCGTAGGTGGCGAGATTGAAGTCGTACAACGACTCCTCGCTGCGCCTGCCGTTGACGACCGCGGCGCCGCCGTGCAGCACCATCCGGATTTCGCCGGAGACGTGCTCCTGCGACTTCTGGATGAAGGTGTCCAGCGCGTCCTTCAACGGCGAGAACCACAGGCCGTCGTACACCAGCTCGCCCCAGCGCTGCTCGACCTGCCGCTTGAACCGGGCGAGGTCCCGCTCGACGGTGACGTTCTCCAGCTCCTGGTGCGCGGTGATCAGCGCGATCGCGCCCGGCGCCTCGTAGATCTCACGGCTCTTGATGCCGACGAGCCGGTCCTCGACCATGTCCAGCCGGCCGACGCCGTGCGCGCCGGCCCGCCGGTTGAGCTGCTGGATGGCCTCCAGCACCGTCACGGTCTCGCCGTCGATCGCGACTGGGACACCCTTGTCGAAGGTGATCACCAGTTCGTCGGGCGCCTCGAAGTTGGCCGCCGGGTCCTCGGTGTAGGAGTAGACGTCCTGGGTCGGGGCGTTCCACAGGTCCTCGAGGTACCCGGTCTCCACCGCGCGGCCCCACACGTTCTGGTCGATCGAGAACGGCGATTTCTTGGTGACGTCGATCGGGAGGTCGCGTTCCTCGGCGTAGGCGATGGCCTTCTCGCGGGTCCACGCGAAATCACGGACCGGGGCGATCACCTTGAGGTCCGGCGCGAGCGCGCCGATGCCGACTTCGAAGCGGACCTGGTCGTTGCCCTTGCCGGTGCAGCCGTGCGCGACGGTGGTCGCGCCATGGTACTTCGCCGCCTCCGCGAGGTGCTTGACGATCACCGGCCGGGACAGCGCGGAGACCAGCGGGTAGCGGTCCATGTAGAGGGCGTTCGCCTGCAGCGCGGGCAGGCAGTACTCGTCCGCGAACTCCGCGCGGGCGTCGGCCACGACGGCCTCGACGGCACCGCAGTCGAGCGCGCGCTGCCGGATCGTTTCGAGGTCTTCGCCACCCTGGCCGAGATCGACGGCCACGGCCACGACCTCGGCGCCGGTTTCCTCGGCTATCCAGCCGATGCCCACCGACGTGTCCAGCCCGCCCGAATAGGCGAGCACGATCCGCTCGGTCACGATCCTCCTCCTTCGTCCTCCGCGTCCAAAGTAGACGATCGCCGCGCGAGCGCGGCGAACCGTTCGGCGAGATCCTTGCCGGACAGCGGTTCCCTGGCGATCACCGCCACCGTGTCGTCGCCCGCGATCGAACCGACGACCTCCTCCAGCGCCGACCGGTCGATCGCGCTGGCCAGGAACTGCGCCGCGCCCGGAGGCGTGCGCAGCACCGTGAGATTCCCCGACGAGTCCACCGAGACCAGCAGCTCGGCCAGCAGCCGGGACAGCCGCGAGGTACCACCCTGCACCCCGCGCACCGGACTGCCGTCCTCGGGGATGACGTACACCGGCGCCCCCGAGTCGGCGCCCCGCAGCTTGACCGCGCCCAGCTCGTCGAGATCCCGGGACAACGTGGCCTGGGTGACCTCGATGCCTTCGGCCGCGAGGAGCTTCGCGAGCTCGGTCTGGCTGCGGATGGCCATCGTGGACACCAGTTCGGTGATCCGCGCCTGGCGCCCGGCCCTGCTGCTGGTCACTTACGTCGCTCCTGTGTCCTGCGGGACACCCGCACCCGGTCGGCATTCGCGAGCGGGGCTCCGCCATTTTCACTCACAATGCCTCCTGGCCGAGCAGCCAGACGAGAAGCGCCTTCTGCGCGTGCAGCCGGTTTTCGGCCTCGTCCCACACCGCGCTGGCCGGGCCGTCGAGCACCTCGTCGGTGATCTCCCAGCCCCGGTGCGCGGGCAGGCAGTGCAGCACGATCGCCTCGTCGGCGGCGCGCTTCAGCAGCTCGGTGTTGACCTGCAACGCGCGGAACGGGCCGACCCTGTCGAGACCGTCGTTCTCCTGTCCCATCGACGTCCAGGTGTCGGTGACCAGGACGTCGGCGCCGTCGACCGCGGCGTACGGGTCGGCGAACACCGTGGCGCTGCCCCCGGTTTCGGTCCCCCGGTGCTTGGCGTCGAGCATGACCTGCTGGTCGGGCTGGAAGCCCTCCGGGGAGACGACCCGCACGTGCATCCCGGCTGTGGTGCCGCCGAGCAGCAGCGAATGGGCCATGTTGTTCGCGCCGTCGCCCAGGTACACCATGGTCAGCCCGGCGAGCTTGCCCTTGCGCTCCCGGATCGTCATCAGGTCGGTGAGCACCTGGCACGGGTGGAACTCGTCGGTCAGCGCGTTGATCACCGGGATCCGCGACACCGACGCCATCGCGTCGATGCGCTTCTGCGCGAACGTCCGCCACACCACGGCGTCGACGTAGCGGGACAGCACCCGCGAGGTGTCCTCGATGGTCTCCTCGCGACCGAGCTGCATCGAGCGTCCGTCCACTATCACCGAATGCCCGCCGAGCTGCGAGATCCCGACGTCGAAGGACAGGCGGGTCCGGGTGGAGTTCTTCTCGAAGATCGCGGCGACGGACTTGCCTGCCAGCGCCTTGCTGCCGAGCGGGTCGGCCTTGAGCGCGTCGGCGAGGTCCAGCAGCCCGGCCTGCTCGGCCGGGCTGACGTCGTCGTCGCGGAGGAAGTGGCGGGGCATCAGTCGTCCTTCGGGGTGATCGAATCGAGTGCCGCGGGAAGCGCGGCGACGAAACCTTCGGCCTGCTCGTCGGTGAGCACGAGCGGCGGCGCCAGCCGGACGGTGTCCGGCGCGACGGCGTTGACGAGATAGCCGGACTCTTGCGCCGCCTGTTGCAGCGCGGCGGAAACCGGCTTGCGCAGCGCGATCCCGAGCAGCAGGCCGCTGCCGCGCACACCGGCCACCAGCGGATGGTGCAGCGCCTCGACCCCGGCCGCGATGTCCTTGCCCAGCGCGGCGACATGGTCGAGCAGATCGTCCTCGATGAGGGTGCGCAGCACCGCGAGCCCGGCCGCGCAGCACACCGGGTTTCCCCCGAACGTGGTGCCGTGCTGGCCCGGCTTGAGCAGTTCGCCCGCCGCGCCGACGCCGATGACCGCGCCGAGCGGCAACCCGCCGCCGAGGCCCTTGGCCAGCGTGATGACGTCCGGCACGATCCCGGCCTGCTGGAAGGCGAACCAGGTGCCGAGCCTGCCGATGCCGGTCTGCACCTCGTCGAGGACGAGCAGCGCGCCGGTGGCCTTGGTGATCTCGCGCGCGGCGTGCAGGTAACCGGCGGGCGCCGGGACGACGCCGCCCTCGCCGAGGACCGGCTCGAGGAACACCGCCGCGGTCTCGCCGTCGACGGCCGCGCGCAGCGCTTCGACGTCGCCGAACGGGACGTGCGTGACACCGGGTACGAGCGGGGCGAACGGCTCGCGCTTCGCAGGCTGGCCGGTGAGCGTCAGCGAGCCCATGGTCCGGCCGTGGAACGCTCCCTCCGCGGCGACGATCTTCGTCCGGCCGGTGAGCCTGCTGATCTTGAGCGCGGCCTCGTTGGCCTCGGCGCCGGAGTTGACGAACAGCACCTTGCCGTTGCCGGCGAGACCGGCGACGTCGAGCAGCGCCTCGGCCAGTTCGACCGCGACCGGGTTGACGTAGAGGTTCGAGGTGTGGCCGATCTTCGCGATCTGCTCGCTGACCGCGCGCACCACCTCGGGATGGGCGTGGCCGAGCGCGTTGACCGCGATGCCGCCGACGAGGTCGACGTACTCGCGCCCGTCGGCGTCCCACACCGTGGCGCCCTCGCCGCGGACCAGGGTCAGCGCCGGGGTGCCGTAGTTGTCCATCAGCGCGGACTTCCAGTGCTCCTGGCCGTCTACATTGGACTGTAGGGTCACGGTTGCTCCGTTTCGGGGAAGACCATCGTGCCGATGCCGCGCGAGGTGAAGACCTCCAGTAGCACCGAGTGGGCTATTCGGCCGTCGATCACGTGGGCGCGGCGGACCCCGCCGCGGACCGCGCGGACACACGCCTCCATCTTGGGGATCATGCCGCTGGCCAGGCCGGGCAGCAGTTGTTCGAGGCGGCGGACGTCGAGGCGGTCGATCAGCGAGGACCGGTCCGGCCAGTTCGCGTACAGCCCCTCGACATCGGTCAGCACGACCAGTTTCTCCGCGCCGAGCGCCGCGGCGAGCGCGCCCGCGGCGGTGTCGGCGTTGACGTTGTGCACCACGCCGTCGATGTCCGGGGCCACCGTCGACACCACCGGGATGCGCCCGGCGTTGACGATGTCGAGCACCGCGTCCGGGTTGACCTCGGCGACCTCGCCGACCAGGCCGATATCGACCGGCTCACCGTCCACAGTGGCCTGTTTGCGCTCGGCGGTGAACAGCCGGGCGTCCTCGCCGGAGATACCGACCGCGTACGGCCCGTGCGCGTTGATCAGCCCGACCAGCTCGCGGCTGACCTGACCGACCAGCACCATCCGGACGACGTCCATCGTCTCCGGTGTGGTCACCCGGAGACCGCCCTTGAACTCCCCGGTCATGCCGAGCCTGCCCAGCATCGCGCTGATCTGCGGGCCGCCGCCGTGCACGACCACCGGGCGCAGCCCGGCCAGCCGCAGGAACACCATGTCCTCGGCGAACGCCTGCTTGAGCCGGTCGTCGACCATCGCGTTGCCGCCGTACTTCACCACCACCGTCGCCCCGTGGAACCGCTGCAGCCAGGGCAGCGCCTCGATGAGCACCCCGGCCTTCTCGGCCGCCGTCTCCAGCCTCTCGTCCGCGGAAATCAGAGCCTCCCTGTTCATGAGGAATAAGCACTGTTCTCTTCGACGTAACCATGGGAAAGGTCGGTGGTGAAGACGGTGACGGTGTGGTCACCGACACCGAGGTCGATGACGATTTCGATGGCGCGCCCGGACAGATCGGCCGCCGACCGGTCCTCGGCGGTGGTGCCGTGCGCGAACAGCGTGACGCCGTTGATCGCGATCGACACCTGTTCCGGCTCGATCCGGGCCTGGGCACGGCCCAGCGCCATCGCGATGCGGCCCCAGTTCGGGTCCGAGCCGAACAACGCGGTCTTGACCAGGTTGTCCTCGGCGACGGTGCGGGCCACGGCGACGGCGTCCTCCTTGGTGGCGGCGCCCTTCACCACGACGTCGACGTCCTTCGTCGCGCCCTCGGAGTCCGCGCGCAGCTGGAGGACGAGGTCGAGCGCGACCGTGGTCAGCACCTCGGTCAGCTCGGCTTCGGACGGCTCGGACCCGCTCGCGCCCGAAGCGAGCACGAGCACGGTGTCGTTGGTGGACGTGCCGCCGTCGACGTCGAGCCTGTCGTAAGTGACCTCCGTGGCCGCGCGCAGCGCGCGGTCGAGGACGTCCGGGCTCACGACCGCGTCGGTGGTGAGCACCGAGAGCATCGTGGCCAGATTCGGCGCGAGCATCCCGGCGCCCTTGGCGAATCCGCCGACGCTCCAGCCGTTTTCGTGCTGTGCGTAGGCCTGCTTCGGCTTGGTGTCGGTGGTCATGACACCGGTGGCCGCGTTCAGGCTCGCCCTCGGGCTCGCTTCCAGCGCCTTGGCCGCGGTGTCCACTCCGGACAGTACTGCGTTCATCGGCAGCCGCTCGCCGATGAGTCCGGTCGAGCAGACGGCGACCTCGATCGCGCCGGTGCCGAGCACCTCCGCGACCTTTTCCGCGGTGGCGTGCGTGTCCTGGAACCCGCCGGGGCCGGTCGCCGCGTTCGCGCCGCCGGAGTTCAGCACGACGGCCTTGAGCCGCCGCTGCTTCAGGACTTCCTGCGACCAGAGCACCGGGGCGGCCTTGATCACGTTGCGGGTGAACACGCCCGCGGCCACGTCGAGCGGGCCGTCGTTGACGACCAGGGTGAGGTCGAGCGCGCCGGAGGCCTTGATCCCTGCGGCGACGCCCGCGGCACGGAAACCCTGCGGACCGGTGATCGTCACGGTGCTACTCCTACGGCGGAAAGTCCGGTGTGCTCGGGGAAGCCGAGCGCGAGGTTCATCGACTGGACGGCACCGCCCGCGGTGCCCTTGGTCAGGTTGTCGATCGCGGCCACGACGACCAGGCGCTTCGCGTCGGCGTCGACGGTGACCTGGAGCTGCACGTTGTTCGACCCGAGCGTCGAGGCCGTCGCCGGCCACCTGCCCGCCGGGAGCAACTGGACGAACGGCTCGGCGTCGTAGGCCTTTTCGTACGCGGCGCGCGCGGCGGCCTCGTCCGGCTCACCCGTCAGCGGCGCGCTCGCCGTGGTGAGGATGCCGCGGGACATCGGCGCCAGCACGGGCGTGAACGACACCGAGACACGAGTCCCCGCCACCGCGGAAAGGTTCTGGACGAACTCCGGCGTGTGCCGGTGCGCGCCGCCGACCCCGTACGGGCTGGCCGAGCCCATCACCTCGGAGCCGAGCAGATTCGGCTTGAGGCTCTTGCCAGCACCGGACGTCCCGGTCACCGACACGATCGTGACGTCGGGGACGATCAGCCCGGCGGCCAGCGCCGGGGCGAGCGCCAGCGAGCCCCCGGTCGGGAAGCAGCCGGGGACGGCGATCCGCTTGGTGCCGGTGAGCTTCTCTCGTGCCCCGGGCAGTTCGGGCAGGCCGTACGGCCACTGGCCCGCGTGCGCACCGCCGTACCAGCGCTGCCAGTCGGCGGCGTCGGCGAGCCGGTGATCGGCGCCGAGGTCGACGACGAGCACGTCCGGCCCGAGCCGCGCGGCGATCTCGGCGGAGTGCCCGTGCGGCAGCGCCAGGAACACGACGTCGTGCCCGGCAAGGGTTTCCGGCGTCGTTTCAGCGAGCATGCGGTCCGCCAACGGGGCCAGATGCGGCTGGTGCGCGCCCAGCGGTGTCCCTGCGCTGCTGGCCGCCGTGAGTGCGCCGATCTCGACGTAGGGGTGGGTGAGCAGGAGGCGAAGGAGTTCTCCCCCGGCGTAGCCGCTCGCTCCGGCGACCGCGATCTTCACCGTCATACGAATGATTATGCACCATCTTGCAAATCCAATCAAACCGGGTTCGGTGGGATGCTGACTCGGTGACCGACACGCCTGCCCGCCTGCTCAATCTGCTGTCTCTGCTCCAGACACCCCGGGAGTGGCCGGGCAGCGAACTCGCCGAACGGCTCGACGTCAGCGCCCGCACCATCCGGCGGGACATCGACCGGCTCCGCGAACTCGGCTATCCCGTCGAGGCGACCCGAGGCGCGGCGGGCGGCTACCGGCTCGTCGCCGGCACCGCGATGCCCCCGCTGCTGCTCGACGACGAGGAGGCGGTCGCGATCGCCGTCGGCCTGCGCACCGCCGCGGCGCAGACCGTCGAAGGCATCGACGAGGCGTCCGTGCGGGCGCTCGCGAAACTCGAGCAGGTGCTTCCCTCCCGGCTGCGCTACCGCGTCGGGGCGCTCGGCAACGCGACGGTCACCGTGCCCGGTGGCGGCCCGGCCGTCGATCCGGCGCAGCTGACCGTGTTCGCCGCGGCGATCACGAACAACGAGACCGTTCGCTTCCGCTACCGCGCGGGCGACGATACGGAATCCCGCAGGTTCGTCGAACCGCACCGCCTCGTGGCGACCGGACGCCGCTGGTACCTCGTCGCCTACGACGTCGACCGGAAGGACTGGCGGACCTTCCGCGCGGACCGGGTCCGCGACGCGATCGCGACCGGCGGCCGCGTCACACCGCGGCAGCCACCGGCCGAGGACATGGCGGCCTGGGTGATCGAGCGGATGTACAGCCTCCTGCCCTCTTATCAAGCGACCATCACGCTGGCACTCCCGATCGAGCAGGCGCGGGCACGGCTCGGTGCGCAGTTCGGCGATCTCGAACCACTGGACGAGCGGAGCTGCCGGTTGCGCAGCACCGCCGACACGCTGGAGTGGCTCGCGTTCCGGCTGCTGAGCCTCGGCTGCGCGTTCACCGTGCACGAACCACCCGAGCTGAGCACCCACCTCCGTGACCTCGCCACCCGTGCGGCGTCCGCCATCCCGGCCGCACCGTCGGAGGAAACGGCGGTGTGAGGCGGTGATCGGCTACCGCTGACGGCAGGCGCGCCCAGCGCCTGGAGCCCGTGGGAGGGCAGCATCGGCGGGACGCCCCGGGCGGCTGGGGGGGGGGCGGCGCCCGCCCGCGGCGGGGGCGCGTGAGAAACGCGCGCCCCCCGCCCCCCGCCCCCCCCGGGGGGGGGGGGTCTCTCTTTCTCTCGCTCTCTCTCTCTCTCTCA
>NZ_JBHYIK010000109.1:12658-21012 GCF_042739735.1 Amycolatopsis sp. NPDC059027
GGCTGCCCCCCCCCCCCCGTGGCCCCGGTGGTTGGCCAGAAGGGGCTGTCCGCCCGCTTAGGGGGATGTCCCCGCCCCCACCCGCGGCGTCGCGCTCTAGTCCACAGCGCCTCCCTCGGACTCGCTACGGCGGCTGGGCGGAGCCGGGAGATATTCGCCAGGATGCTCCGGATCGCAGCCGACCCGGGGCAGCCGTGCGCGAATCCCGCCCGGCGTCCGCTCGAAGTGCCGGGCGATGTCCTCGACGCTTTCGCCCGCCAGCCACCGGTTTTCCAGTTCCGCGTCCTGCTCTTCGGTCCACGGCCTGCCCTGCCGGGCGGGCCGGTCCCGCACTCTTCGGCGCGGCGGACCGCCCGCCCCGCCGAAGGCATACAGGCTCGTGGCGAGGAGATCCGCCACCGCGGGCACGGCTTCGACGTCGAGCTCGAGCCGCCCGTCGGCGACCTGTTCTCCTTCCGGCCCCGTCGCGCCCACGGTGATCGTCACCCGGGGTTCGGCACGGTCGCCGCTACGCGTCGCGACCGCGATCTGATACGTGGTGTTGCCCTGCCGGACCTCGGTCCGGTGTTCGTCGATGATCGTCATGCCGTGAAGCTAGCGCGCACCCCCGACAATTTTCGCTCACCCTCGGCGCACACCCGACCGCGTTCCGAAATTGTCGGCCCCTTCGCCTACCGTCGCGGACGACGACCGGGCACCCGGTTCGAAAGGAGCACACATGGGCGCGGACCAGCGGCTGATCTCGGCCGTCCGGAACGGGCTGGCCGCGTTGGCCGATCCGGTGAAGGCACCCGCCATGCGGGCGTACATGAAGTCGGCGATGCCGTACCGCGGGGTGCCGAAACCACCGCGCGCCGGTTTGCTGAAACTGATTCTCGCCGAGCACGTCCTTCCCGACCGGGAAACGTTCGCGGCGACGGTCCGCGCGTTGTGGCACGAGGCCGAATACCGCGAGGAGCGGTATGCCGCCATCGATCTCACCGGCCATCGCGCCTACCGGCACTGGCAGGGCCCGGAGCTGCTCGGGCTGTACGAGGAGATGATCGTGACCGGGGCGTGGTGGGACTACGTCGACGAACTGGCCGCCCGCCGCGTCGGCCCGATCCTGCGTGGCGCTCCCGCGGCGGTCACCCCGGTGCTGCGCGCCTGGGCGATCGATCCGGACCTGTGGCGCAGACGCACCGCGATCATCTGCCAGCTCGGCGCGAAGGAGGCCACCGACACCGAACTCCTCGCCCGCGCCGTCGAGGCCTCGATCGGCGAGAAGGAGTTCTTCCTCCGCAAGGGCATCGGCTGGGCACTGCGGGACTACGCGAAGACCGCGCCCGGCTGGGTACGATCCTTTGTGGACGATCATCCCGAGCTGTCCGGGCTGTCCCGCCGGGAAGCGCTCAAGCACCTCGGCACCGGCGAGGAGGCAGGCCGTGCCCGGTGAGCGTTGTTTCGCGAAGAGACTGCGCTGTCCGGGTTCCCTTACTTGCCCGATCCGGTGACAATTGCGGTGCGACGATCCAGCAGCACGGGGAAAATCCGGGGGCCGCACCACTGCCAGGCGCTGGAGCAAAAGAGGCCACGCGTCACTCCTGTGAGGGATCGAGCGGGCCGGTTATGACTTATCGACGCGGCATTCGAGGGGCCCGAATATGCTCAAACGGCGCTATTCGAGCGGAAGAGGACCGGCGTAACGTCGTTGAGCGCTCGCAGTTCTGCTCCGCCCGTTTTCTCGATTCCTGTTTCTCTCGGAGGATTTTGTGAATCGGTTTCCGCTTCGCACCGTTGCCGCACTGTTCGGCGCCGCGATCGCCGCGGCCGCCTTCGCGACACCGGCGGCCGCCACCGCTCCGGACCTGACCGAGACGTCCGGTCCGGCCGCGCTCGCCGCCGCGCAGACGTCGCTGCGCGCTTCGCTCGGCGCCGGTTTCGCCGGTTCCTGGCTGGATCCGGCGACCGGCGTCTTCGTCGTGGGCATCACCGACGCCACGCGCGCGGATCAGGTCCGCACCGGTGGCGGGGTACCGAAAGTGGTACGGCACAGTGCCGCGGACCTGACGGACATTCAGTCCACATTGGATCGAAGAGCAGCGGACACCGCCACCGCGGTGCCCGCCTCGGTGACCGGATGGTACGTCGATGTTCCGCGCAACGAGGTGGTGGTCGACGTGCTGGACAACGATGCCGCGGGCTTGGCCTGGGTCGCCGCCGCCGGCGCGTCCTCGCTGCGTGTCCGGCCGGTCGCTCAGGCACCACGTCCCCTGTGGGCCGTCATCGGCGGCCAGGCGTTGTACTTCGCCAAGGGCCGGTGTTCGGTGGGCTTCACCGCCCACGACGCCCATGACGACCTGTTCGTGATCACCGCCGGGCACTGCACCGATCTCGGCGGCACGGTCAAGGGCACCGGCGGGACCATCGGCAAGGTCGCCAAGTCCTCCTTCCCCGGCAACGACTACGGCACCGTGAAGGTGACCGAGGACGACGTTTCGACCCCACCGCGAGTCGACCGCTACGGAGCAGGCTCGGACGTGCGGATCGACGGTAGCGCCGTGGTCGGCGTCGGCGGCCGGGTCTGCCGGTCCGGCTCCACCACCGGCTGGCACTGCGGCCACGTGGAAGCGACGGGCCAGACCGCGAACTACGGCCACGGCAACATCGTGTACGGCCTGACCCGGACGGACGTCTGCGCGGAGCCCGGTGACTCCGGCGGGTCGTTCGTCAGCCGGCCGTCCTCGGGTTCGGGCACGAAGCACGTGACAGCCCAGGGAATGCTCTCGGGCGGTTCCGGTAACTGCTCCGACGGCGGCGCCACGTACTTCCAGCCGGTCAGGGAAGTACTCGACCGGTACGACCTGACCCTCGAATCCGACTGAGGCCCGGGACGATCATCCCGCCCGTGGGGAGGACGACACGACCGTCCTCCCCACGGGCCGGGCACTCAGGCGCGGATGGTGGCGCCGAACCGCTCGCCCGCCGCGGCCACGGCGGCATCGCGCGCTTTGGTGGCCTCCTCGACGGTCAGCGTCCGGTCCGGTGCCCGGAACCTCAGGTTGTAGGCCAGCGAACGGTTTCCCTCGCCGACCTGCTCGCCGGTGTAGGCGTCGAACAGGGTGATGTCCTCGAGCAGTTCACCCGCCCCGGTGCGCAACGCCTCGGCGAGATCGGCCGAGGGCACGTCCTCGGCGGCGACCAGCGCGACGTCGAGCAGTACCGGCGGATAGCTCGACACGCTCGGCGCCGGGCGCGAGTCCGGCAGCGGGATCGCGTCGAGATCGAGTTCCATCGCGACGGTGCGCGGCGGCAGGCCCAGTGCCTCGACCACCTTCGGGTGCAGCTCGCCGGCGTGCCCGACGGGCCACTCCCCCACCTTCAGCTGAGCGCAGCGGCCGGGGTGGAACGGCGGCAGATCGGCGGCGGCCACGGTCAGCTCGACCCCGGCCGCCTCGGCGACCGTCCGCGCGGCCTGCACCGCGTCGGCCCAGTTCGCCTGCTCGCCCTTGCCCCACCAGCCCGCTCGCTGCCGCTGTCCGGCCAGCACCACGCCGACGTGCAGCGGCTGCATCGGCACCGCGGCTTCGAGCACAGCGAGTTCCTCGTCGGAGGGCCGCCGGTCGACACCCAGTTCCGGCACCTTCACCGGGTTCGGCGCCTGCAGCACGACTTGCCCGATGTGGAACAGCGCGACGTCCTTCATGCCGCGGGAAACGTTGCGCTGCAAGGTGTCCAGCAGGCCGGGCAGCAACGTCGTCGCCAGCTGGTCGCGGTCGGCCTCCAGCGGATTGCGCACCCGCACGGTCTTGCGGCGCACGTCCTCGGCGGACAGCCCGAACGCATCCCACACCGCCGCGCCGACGAACGGGAACGGCAGTACCTCGACGTACCCGGACTCGGCCAGCGCACGCGCCACACCACGGCGGCGACGCTGCCGTTCGGTGAGCCCGCGGCCTGCCGGCGCGGCGGGCAGCGTGGACGGGATGCTCTCGTAACCTTCCAGCCGCAGGACCTCTTCGACGAGGTCCGCGGGCTGCACGAGGTCACCGCGCCAGCTCGGCGGGATCGCGGTGACGAGCGCGACCCCGTCGTCACTGGTGCTGACGGCGACCTTGCAGCCGATCTGGGCCAGCCTGCGGACCGTCACACCCCGGTCGTACCGGACCCCGGCCACCTGATCGGGCAAGTTGATCGGCATGGTCACCGGCGGGTTCGGCTCGACGCCGCCCTCATCGGTGCGACCCGGCTGAATCGAACCGTCGCCGTACTGGCGCAGAAGCTTCGCGGCCAGTTCGACCGCGACGGCGCACAGCTGCGGGTCGGTGAACCGCTCGAACCGCTTGGCGGCTTCGGAGAAGAGCTTGTGCCGCCGCGCGGTGCGGCTGATCGACGCGGGATCCCAGTGCGCCGCCTCGAGCAGCACGTCGGTGCTCTCCGGCGTGATCTCGGTGCTCGCCCCGCCCATGGTGCCCGCCAGCGAGATGACGCCGGAGTCGTCGGCGATCACCACGTCGTCGGCGTCGAGCACGCGCTCGGCATCGTCCAAAGTGGTCAGTTTCTCGCCCGGTTTCGCCTTGCGCACCACCAGTTCGCCCTGGACCGAACCGGTCGCGAACGCGTGCAGTGGATGCCCGAGCTCGAGCATGACGTAGTTGGTGACGTCGACCGCGAGCGAGATCGACCGGATCCCGGACAGCATCAGCCTGCGACGCATCCACCACGGGGTCGGGGCGGTGGCGTCGAGGTCCTTGACGCGGCGCAGGACGAACCGGCGGCAGCCCTCGGTGTCCTCGACGCGCACCGGCCAGGCGTCGCGGTCGGCCTCCGGGACCTCCCGCTGACCGGGGTCACCGAAGGGCACGTCCAGCGCGTTCGACAACTCCCTGGCCAACCCGCGAATCGACAGCGCGTAGCCGCGGTCCGGGGTCGGTGTCACCTCGATGACCGTGTCGTCCAGCCCGAGCAGCTCCCGCGCGTCGTCGCCGGGGCTCGCGGTCCCCGGCGGCAGCACGAGGATGCCGGCGTGGTCGTCGCCGATGCCGAGTTCACGCGCCGAGCAGATCATGCCGTCGCTGGTGCGGCCGTAGGTCTGCCGCGCGGTGATGGCGAAGTCGCCGGGCAGCACGGCACCGGGCAGCGCGACCACGACGAGGTCGCCCTCGTCGAAGTTGCTGGCGCCGCAAATGATCCCGCGGGTCTTCAGCCCGTGCGGGCCCTCGTGCTCGAAGGGGCCGTCCTCGTCGTCGTCCTCGTCTTCGGCGCCGAGCGCGGTCTCGTCGGCGGCGGTCTCGTCGGCGGATTCGCCGACCTCGACCCGGCAGAACCGGATCGGCTTCTTGAACTCGGTCAGCTCCTCGATCTCGGCCACCCGGCCGACCACCAGGGGGCCGGTCACCGGGCCGAGCCCGCTGACGTCGTCGACCTCGATGCCGATCCGCACGAACGCGTCGACCAGATCCTGGGGCGTCACTTCCTCGCTGACGTCGAGGTGCTCCGTCAGCCAGCTCACCGGAACTCGCACTTACGCCTCCGTTCCGAAGGGAAGGGTGAACCGAACGTCGCCCTCGACCATGTCCCGCATGTCGGGGATGCCGTTGCGGAACTGCAGGGTGCGCTCGATGCCCATGCCGAACGCGAAGCCCGAGTACACCTCGGGGTCGACCCCGCAGGCACGCAGGACGTTCGGGTTGACCATGCCGCAGCCACCCCATTCGACCCAGCCGGGCCCGCCCTTCTTCTCCTCGAACCAGACGTCCACCTCGGCCGAGGGCTCGGTGAACGGGAAGAAATGCGGCCGCAGCCGGGTCTTCGAGCTCTCGCCGAACATCGCGCGGGCGAAGGCGTCGAGGGTGCCCTTCAGATGGGCCATCGTGATGCCCTTGTCCACGGCGAGGCCCTCGACCTGGGTGAACACCGGGGTGTGCGTGGCGTCCAGTTCGTCGGTGCGGTAGGTGCGGCCGGGGCAGACGACGTACACCGGCAGATCGCGGTGCAGCAGCGTCCGGGCCTGCACCGGCGAGGTGTGCGTGCGCAGCACCAGCCCGGAGTCCTCGTCACCGACGTAGAACGTGTCCTGCAGCTGCCGTGCCGGGTGGTCCTTGCCGAAGTTCAACGCGTCGAAGTTGAACCACTCGGCCTCCAGTTCCGGGCCCTCGGCGACCTCGTAGCCCATCGCGACGAAGGCGTCGGCGACCCGCTCGGAGACGGTGCTGATGGGGTGCCGGGCACCGCGCGGGATCCGGTCCCACGGCAACGTGACGTCGACCGCTTCCTCGCGCAGCACGCGCTCGTCGCGCTCGGCCTGCAATTCGGCGCGGCGCTTGTCGAAGGCGGCCTGGATGGCCTGGCGCGCTTCGTTCACGCGCTTGCCCGCCTCGGCCTTCTCGGTCTTGGGCAGGGCGCCGATCTCCCGGCGGGCGAGCAGCAGCGGTGACTGGTCACCGAGGTGCGCAGGCTTCACGGCGGCCAGCTCGTCGAGCCCGGCCGCGGCCGCGAACTCCGTCTCGGCGCGCTCGACGGCCCCCCGCAAGGTCTCCGGGGCGAGCGCAGCCACGGGCTGGGCATCCTGCTTGTCGTTGGCTTCGGACATAACTCCTCGGCGTCCGGCTGGACTGGTCGGGCCGTGTGGCGACGGCCCCGCCGCACACGCTGAATCTTCAAGCGGGGGAATTCTATGGGATCCCATCGGTGACCGGCCCGTCGCCCTTGGCAGGCCCCTCGGTGGTCACCAAGGGATGAACACACCGGTCGGATAGCACCGAGGGCACACCGCCGGGTGCTACCCGTTCGGCTGACGCGAGGCCATCGCCGTGGTGTAGACGCACACCGCGGCCGCCGTCGCCAGATTCAGGCTCTCCGCCCGCCCGTACAACGGAATCCGCACGGCGAGATCGGTGGCACCGAGAACTTCGGCGGGCAGGCCGTGCGCCTCGTTGCCGAACACCCACGCGGTCGGCGGTGCGAGGTCGACGCGGTCCAGCTCGGTCTCGGCGTAGCCGTGCGCGGCGAGGGTGCGCAGCCCGGCTGACGAGCATGCCTCCAGCGCGGCGGAGACGTCGCGGACCCGCGCGATGGCCGGGTGGAAGAGGCTGCCCGCGGCGGCGCGGACGCATTTGCCGTTGTGCGGGTCGACGCTGTCGCCCGCGAGGACCACCGCGTCGGCACCGGCGGCGTCGGCGACGCGGATCACCGTGCCCGCGTTGCCGGGGTCGGCGACGTCGACGAGGACGACGACCAGCCGCGCACCGGCCGCCACGACCGTCTCGAGTGGACGGTCGACGAGGGCGCAGACGGCGACGATCCCTTGCGGGGTCACGGTTTCGGAGAGTCCGTCGGCGGCGCGGTCGGTGATCGGCGAGACCGGGACACCGGCCTCGTCCGCCACCGCGAGCAGGTTCCCGTGCTGCGCCGCCGCTCGTTCGGTGACGAACAGTTCGTGGACCGTGCCGCCACCGTCCCAGGCGTGTGCGAGCGCGGCTTCGACCGCGTTGGCGCCCTCGGCGAGGAACCGGCCGGTCTTGTCGCGTTCCGCGCGCCGGGTCAGCTTGCGCGCAGCAACGACCCGGGGGGTCCGTTCGGTGAACGGAGCCGCCCCGGGCCGGGAAAACGGGCTGCTCAGGCCGACTTCGCTTCGCCGGTCGTCACGTTCGCCTTGGCCAGCTCGGCCAGCGCGGTGAACGCGGCGGCGTCGTTGACCGCCAGGTCGGCGAGGATCTTGCGGTCCACCTCGACACCGGCGGCCTTGAGGCCCTGGATGAAGCGGTTGTAGGTCACGCCGTTGGCACGGGCCGCCGCGTTGATCCGGGTGATCCACAGCTGGCGGAAGTCACCCTTGCGGGCGCGGCGGTCCCGGTAGGCGTAGTTGAGCGAGTGGAGCGTCTGCTCCTTGGCCTTGCGGTACAGCCGCGAACGCTGGCCGCGGTAACCGCTGGCCAGTTCGAGAGTTGCGCGACGCTTCTTCTGGGCGTTGACCGCCCGCTTGACGCGTGCCACGGGTCCATCCTGTCAATCTCGGGGGGCGCACCCACGCCCCGGGGTGTTCAGAGCAAATGCATTGAGGTCAGCGGCCGAGCAGGCGCTTGACGCGGCCCACGTCGTTCTTCGCGACCTCGGTGGTGCCTTCGAGGCGCCGGGTGAGGCGGCTGGACTTCTTCTCCAGCAGGTGGCGACGGCCGGCCTTCTGGCGGCGCAGCTTGCCCGTGCCCGTGACGCGGACTCGCTTGGACGTCCCGCTGTGCGTCTTCATCTTCGGCATGTTCGTTGTGTCCTCTTCCGTGCGGCGGGGGGGCCGGGGGGCCCCGGGGGGCGGGAAGAAGTGGTGGTGGGGGCGGGTTGATTGCACCCCCAGTATGAACAAGAGGGCGGGGGTGGCA
>NZ_JBHYIK010000109.1:21022-22518 GCF_042739735.1 Amycolatopsis sp. NPDC059027
GCCGGTCCGGCGTACTCTTTGGCAGCGCGCGGTGTGCTTATAAAACTCCGTCTTTTTGTTTGTCCCCGAGGCGGGGGGGGCACACCGGTTCGCCCGGTGTGCCGCTGACATGTGCTGGGCGGAGCCGTGAGACTCCTCCCGGTTTCAGACCGTGCCGGGCGGTGTCAGCCCTCAGGAGCCGGTTCGGCCTTCGCCGTCTTCGGCTTCACGTTCTTGTGCGGGGCCAGCACCATGATCATGTTGCGCCCGTCCTGCTTGGGCGACGACTCGACGAAACCCAGTTCGGTGACGTCGTCGGCGAGCTTCTGCAGCAGCCGGAACCCGAGCTCCGGGCGCGACTGCTCGCGACCGCGGAACATGATCGTGACTTTGACCTTGTTGCCCGCCGCGAGGAAGCGCGACACGTGACCCTTCTTGGTCTCGTAGTCGTGCTGGTCGATCTTGGGGCGCAGCTTCTGTTCCTTGATGACGGTCAGCTGCTGGTTGCGGCGTGACTCACGGGCCTTCTGCGCACTTTCGTACTTGAACTTGCCGAAGTCCATGAGCTTGCACACCGGCGGGCGTGCCTGTGGCGCGACCTCGACGAGGTCGAGGTCGTTTTCCTGCGCGAGCCGCAACGCGTCCTCGATCCGGACGATGCCGACCTGCTCACCAGCCGGTCCGACGAGGCGGACCTCCGGCACCCGGATGCGGTCGTTGATGCGTGTCTCGGAGCTGATGGGGCCTCCTTGGTCAGGTGACTGTTCTCTCGTGCCGACCTGGTGCCCACATAGCGAAGGCCCCGACGCCGTTTTCGACGTGCGGGGCCCACTCTTTCCCGATCGCACCCGGCTGACGCCGGGCACTCCGCTCGAACAGCAACGCTGCCGAGCGGGACCGGACCCGGCCACCTGTACGGTGACGCGGGTGGGAGCGGGGCTCCACTTGCTGGCCCCCGATCGCTCGGGGGCTGGTCGCTCGTGGAAGGGTACCAGACGTGTCGGAACAACCATCTCAGCAGCCCCCGTATTCCCCGGACGTCCGCGACCTGGAGGACATCCCGAGCGTCGAGGTGATCAGCAGGGCGGCCGTCATGCTGCTCTCGGCGGGCGCCGAACGCCTCGGCCTCGCCGACGCCGATCCGGCGAACTCGCCGCACCGCGACCTCGACGAAGCCCGCCGGCTGATCACCGCGCTCGCCGGGCTCGTCACCGCCTCGGCCGAGTACCTCGGCCTGCACGCCGGCCCGCTGCGCGATGGACTCCAATCCCTGCAGAAGGCGTTCCGCGAGGCCTCCGCGGTGCCCGACGCGCCCGGCCAGGGCCCCGGGGAAAAGTACACCGGCCCCGTCTACTGACACCTCAGGTCCGTGAAGGCCCCCTTACCGGCGTTGAGCGCCGTGAAGGAGGCTTTCACGGACCGAGTCGCGTGCGCCGGAGGCCCGGGGGCGGGGAAATGTTATAGTTTTGTGGCGCCGGGGTGTGGCTCTTGTGGGCCGGCCCGCAGCGCGACGGGCG
>NZ_JBHYIK010000110.1:0-18528 GCF_042739735.1 Amycolatopsis sp. NPDC059027
GCGCGGGCAAGACCACGACGATGCGGATCGCGCTGGGCGTACTGGCCGCGGATGCGGGCGAAGTCCGCTTCGACGGGAAGCCGATCACGCACGAATCCCGCACGCACATCGGGTACATGCCGGAGGAACGCGGGCTGTACCCGAAGATGAAAGTGCTCGACCAGCTCGTCTATCTCGCCGAGCTGCACGGGCTGTCGGCGAACGAGGCGCATCGCAACGCCGAGAACTGGATCGCGCGGCTCGGGCTTTCCGAGCGGCGCAAGGACGAGGTCCAGAAGCTGAGTCTCGGTAACCAGCAACGGGTTCAGCTCGCGGCGGCGCTGGTGCACGATCCGCTGGTGCTCGTGCTGGACGAACCCTTCTCCGGCCTGGACCCGCTCGCGGTCGACGTGATGAGCGCGGTGTTGCGGGAGAAGGCGTCGACCGGCGTGCCGGTGGTGTTCTCCAGTCACCAGCTCGATCTCGTCGAGCGGCTGTGCGACCGGGTCGGCATCATCCGAAGTGGACGGATGGTGGCGGCGGGGCCGGTGGCCGAGCTGACCGGGAACGCGGGCAGCAAGCTCGTGGTGACCGCGCCTTCGGCGCCGCCGGGCTGGGCGGCCTCGCTGCCGGGAGTCCGGGTACTGGAAAACCACGGCCCGACAAGCGTTCTCGACCTGGCGCCGAGCGCCGACGACCAGGCCGTGCTCGCCGCGGCACTGGCCACCGGACCGGTCACCGAGTTCAGCAGGCAACGGCGGACGCTGACCGAGCTGTTCCGGGACGCGGTCTCCGATCAACCACGAGCCGAAGGGGAAACGGCGTGAGGACACTCAGCGCGCGACGGGCGATCTGGCTCGTCATGAAGCGGGAACTGAACACGCGACTGCGGACACGGTCCTTTGTGGTCGGTACCGCGGTGATGTTGGTGCTGCTGATCGGTTTCGTCGCGTTCCAATCAGGACTGGCGGGCTCGTCGAGCAAGAGCACCGTGGGGTTGACGGGTCAGTCGACGGGGATCGCCCAGCAGCTTCAGGCCGCCGGTGCGCAGACCGGCCAGACGATCAAGACCGTCTCGGTGACCGACGCGGCCGAGGGCAGGACGAAGGTCGAAAACGGCGATTTCGACGCACTGGTGTCCGGCAGCGCGTCGGACCTCAAGGTGCTCGTGAAGTCCACTTTGGACTCCAAGTTGCGCACGGTGCTCGATCAGGTGGCCCGGCAACAGGTGCTGGACGCGAAGATGTCCGAGGCGGGCCTGGATCCGGCGCAGGTGATGCGCGCGGTGTCTTCCACCGCTGTCGGCGTCGACGCGATCAAGCCGCAGGATCCGGACAGCGGGAAACGGCTCGTCGTCGGGCTCGTCGTGGTGGTGCTGCTCTACATGAGCATCGTGACGTACGGAATGCTGGTGGCCCAAGGGGTCGTGGAGGAGAAGTCCAGCCGGGTCGTGGAGATCCTGCTGTCGAGCGTGCGACCGTGGCAGTTGTTGCTGGGCAAGGTGATCGGGCTCGGTCTGGTCGGGCTGACACAGCTGGCGATCCTCGCCGCGGCCGGCGCTGTCGTGGCGTCGGCGACCGGGGTGTTCACGCTGTCCGGCTTCGCCACCGGCGCGCTGGTGTGGGGCCTGGTCTGGTATCTGCTCGGTTTCCTGTTGTACGCCACCATTTACGGCGCGATGGGGTCGCTGGTCTCCCGGCAGGAGGACACGCAGTCGGTGGTCGGGCCGGTGAACATGGTGCTGATCGTCGGGTTCATCGTCGGCTTCAACCTGCTGATCCAGTCACCGGACGGAACGACGACGAAGGTGCTTTCGCTGGTACCGCTGTTCTCGCCGATCCTGATGCCCGCCCGGATCTCGACCGGCGCGGCGGCGGGCTGGGAAATCGCGGCCTCGCTGGTGCTGACCGGTGTGCTCGTCGCGCTGCTCACCTGGCTCGGCGGGAAGATCTACGGCAACAGCGTCCTGCGCCTCGGCAGCCGCATCAAACTCTCCGAAGCCCTCCGCGGCTGAGCCCTTCGCCGCCATGCCGTTAAGGCCACCTTACGGGCGCCAGACGCCCGCAAGGTGGCCTTGACGGCACTTCCCTCGCCCCTCCCGACCTCGCGTTCTTGTCGGCCCCCTCGCCTAGAATGTTCGGCAAGGGGGGCCTCGATGTGTCGCGAACGACGCGTTGGGGACGTTGATCGTCGCGAACGGCGCGATCGGGACGTGGCCGTGTGTCCTCTGTGGCCAGTGCCTCGCTCGCGCCGCCGCCCTCGGCAATGCGCTGCGAACCCGGCCCCGCAAACGCCGAAGGCCACCCCGGGACGAACCCGGGATGGCCTTCGAACGAGAACCGAGGAGCAGCAGCGACTTACCGCTCGGACAGCGACGTGTAGTCGCGCGACGTGTGTCCGGTGTAGATCTGCCGCGGGCGGCCGATCTTGGTGGCCGGGTCCTGGATCATCTCGCGCCAGTGCGCGATCCAGCCGGGCAGCCTGCCGAGCGCGAACAGCACGGTGAAGAACTTCGTCGGGAACCCGAGCGCCCGGTAGATGAGCCCGGTGTAGAAGTCCACGTTCGGGTACAGCTTCCGCTCGACGAAGTAGTCGTCGGAAAGCGCCGTCTCCTCGAGCTTCTTCGCGATGTCGAGCAGCTGGTCGCCGCCCTTCAGCTTGCCGAGGATCTCGTCCGCGGTGTTCTTGATGATCTTCGCGCGCGGGTCGTAGTTCTTGTAGACCCGGTGCCCGAAGCCCATCAGCTTCACGCCCTTTTCCTTGTTCTTCACGCGCTCGACGAACTTGGCGACGTCGCCGCCGTCGGCCTGGATGCCCTCCAGCATGTCGAGGACCGCGGCGTTCGCCCCACCGTGCAGCGGGCCGAACAGCGCGTTGATCCCGGCCGAAATCGAAGCGAACAGGTTCGCCTCGGACGAACCGACCAGGCGCACGGTCGAGGTCGAGCAGTTCTGCTCGTGGTCGGCGTGCAAGATGAACAGCAGGTCGAGCGCCTTGACGACGTCCGGGTCGACGTCGTACGGCTCGGCCGGGAAACCGAACGTCATCCGCAGGAAGTTCTCGACGAGGCCGAGCGAGTTGTCCGGGTAGAGGAACGGCTGCCCGACCGACTTCTTGTAGGCGTACGCCGCCAGGGTCGGCACCTTGGCCAGCAGGCGGATGGTGGACAGCTCGACGTTCGGTTCGTCGAACGGGTTGAGCGAGTCCTGGTAGAAGGTCGACAGCGCGGAGACGGCGCTGGAGAGCACCGGCATCGGGTGCGCGTCGCGCGGGAAGCCGTTGAAGAACAGCTTCAGGTCCTCGTGCAGCAGCGTGTGCCGCTGGATCTTCTCGCTGAAGTCGGCCAGCTGGGCCTCGGTCGGCAACTCGCCGTAGATGAGCAGGTAGGAGACCTCGATGAACGTCGACTTCTCGGCCAGCTGCTCGATCGGGTAACCGCGGTAGCGCAGGATGCCCGCGTCACCGTCGATGTAGGTGATGGCCGAAGAGGTCGACCCGGTGTTGACGAAACCGGGGTCGTAGGTGACGTACCCCGTCGTCGCCAGCAGCTTCCCCAGCTCGATCCCGGGCGCACCCTCGACCGGGTGGACCACCTTGAACTCGTGTTCGCCACTCGGCAGGCGCAGCGTCGCGGTGTCGCCGGGCTGCCCCGCAGTCGTCGCGTCGGACATGCAGGTCCCTCTCACATCTGGCACGGGACGGCGGCGCCTGTAGGTTCCACAGGTAGCCACGTGTTCACCGCGAGAACCTGACGCCTCGCTGCACACCGCCCCGCTGGGGTATGAATTCCCCTCTACGCTAGTCGAGGTAGGGGGCAACGCGCAGCCGATGCGTTGCCCGTAACGGCCCCTTTGGGACCAGGTTCACACGGTGGATGCCATTTCTTCCGCCGTCGGCGGTTCGGCACCGCTGCGGGAAACCGTGATCGACGCCGCTTTCGCCGCGAATCCCAGTGCCTCGTGCCACTCATCGGCACCGAGTTCGCGCAGCTGGGTCACCCCTCGCGAATGCAGCCACGCCACCAACGCGCCCTGCACGGTGTCGCCCGCCCCGATCGTGTCGACGACGTCCACCCGGCGGGACGGGACGTGGGCCAGCTCACCCGCGTCGGTGATCACAACGAGCCCGTCGGCGCCGCGAGTCAGCACGACGGCGTCCACACCGGACTCCACCCAGGTTTTCGCGGCGGCGACCGGGTCCGCGCCCTCGGCGAGCCAAGCGGCGTCGTCGTCGGAGATCTTCAGCAACCGGACGTCCGGCAGCCACGAAGCGAAACGTGCCCGATACGCGGCGGGGTCGGCGATCAGCGCCTCGCGGATGTTCGGGTCGAGCACGGTCAGCACGCCGCGCGCGGCTTCGCGGCGCAGCATCGCTTCGTACGCGCTCGCGCCGGGTTCGAGGACCATGCCGAGCGTGCCGAGGGAGAGCGCGGTCACGCTGTCGGGCAGCGGCCCGGGGTCGGTGACGAGCCGGTCGGCCGTGCCTTCGGTGTAGAAGGTGTAGTGCGCCGAGCCGTGCTCGTCGAGCGCGACGACGGCGAGGGTCGTCGGCTCGTCGCCGCGCTGCACGAACGTCGTCCCGACGGACGAGGCGTGCAGCCGATCGACCAACGCGCCGCCGAACCGGTCGGTGGACACACGGGACAGAAACTGGACAGGAACGCCGAGGCGTCCAGCCGCGAGCGCGACGTTGTACGGACCACCCCCAAGGCGTGGTAACAACGCGCGCAGCCCACCGTCCACAGTGGAATCCAACGGTTCACCGGGTACGAGGTCGACCAGCGCCTCTCCACCAACAACGATCACGATGCGGAAGATACCGGGTTATTCCGGCTGTGTCGCCAGTCCGCCGAGCAGAAGTTCGGACAGTGCGGTGAAGGCCTTGGCGTCGGAGACGGATGTCCGCTCGCCGAGCACCCCGGTCTGGATGCCCTCGATGATCAATCCGGCCATTTCCGCGACGAGTCGCGCGTGGACGTCGCGGAAAACGCCGTCGGCCACGCCTTTGTCAATAAATGTCCTGATGCGCCCGGCGGCCGCGCGGCTGTTGAGCTGATAGGTGTCGCGGGCCGGGCCGAAGCTCCCGATGTCGGTCATGAACGCCGACGAGGCGCGCTCGAGATGTTCCGAGACGCCGGCGAGGTACTCGCCGATCAGCTTGCGCGCGTCGTCGATTCCGGAGATACGCTCCTCGATCCGCTCCGCGGCGCCCTTGAAGAAGTGCGCGACGACCTTGACCGCGAGCTGCTCCTTGCTCGGCGCGAGCGTGTAGAGCGTCGACTTCGAGCAGCGGAGGCGGGCGGCGAGGTCGTCGAGGGTGAACTGCGCGAAGCCCTCGGCGAGGAACAGGGTCTCGAGCTGGGTGAGCAGCGCACGCTGCCGTGCCGTTGGCCGCCGGGCCTCACGGAAGGAGGCCTGCGCCCTGGACGGCGCGTCGCTGTCGGACATCGGACCACTATCCCTCATCGGCCGGTGTGCCCCAGCTCACCACTACTGTACTGTAAATTGCCCTAGAGTACTGTTTTCAGTACAGCTGTCTTGGAGGGGACATGCCCGCGGAACGCCTGCTGCCCAGCTCAGAGGCCGAGGACCTCGTCGCCCTGGCTGCCGAAATCGCCCGTGACGAACTCGCGCCGCGCGCCGGTGAGTACGAGGAAGCCGAGCGCTTCCCGCGCGAGCAGTTCCGGCTGCTCGGCAAGTCGGGGCTGCTCGGGCTGCCGTACTCGGAGCGCTGGGGCGGCGGCGAAGTGCCGTACGAGGTGTATCTGCAGGTCCTGGAAGAGATCGCGGCCGCGTGGATGTCGGTCGGCGTCGGCCTCTCGGTGCACACGATGTCCTGCTACGCGCTGGCGCACTACGGCACGGACGCGCAGCGTGACCGCTGGCTCCCCGACATGCTCGAAGGCGACCTGCTCGGCGCATACGCGCTGTCCGAGACGCAGGCGGGTTCCGACGCGGCGGCGCTGTCCACCCGTGCACGGCGCGACGGCGACCAATACGTCGTCAACGGAACCAAGGCCTGGATCACCCATGCGGGTGAAGCCGACTTCTACACCACGATGGTCCGCACGAGCGACGACGGCGGCCGCGGCATCTCGTGCCTGCTCGTCGACGGCAAGACAGACGGTGTCTCGGCGGCGCCGAAGGAGCGCAAGATGGGCCTGACGGGGTCCACCACCGCGCAGATGATCTTCGAAGACGCGCGTGTGGACGCCGACCGGCTGCTCGGCTACGAGGGGCACGGCCTGAAGATCGCGCTGTCCTCGCTCAGCTCGGGACGGCTCGGGATCGCGGCGTGCGCGGTCGGCCTCGCCCAGGCCGCGCTCGACGAAGCGGTGGCCTACGCGAAGACGCGCAGGCAGTTCGGGAAGGCGATCATCGACTTCCAGGGCGTCGAGTTCCTGCTGGCCGACATGGCCGCGACGGTCGAGTCCGCCCGCGCGACCTACCTCGACGCCGCGCGCCGCCGCGACCGCGGGATGCCGTTCCAGCGCCAGGCGTCGATCGCGAAGCTCGTCGCCACCGACGGGGCGATGAAGGTGACCACCGACGCCGTCCAGGTGCTCGGCGGCGCCGGCTACACCCGCGACTTCCCGGTGGAGCGCTACCTGCGCGAGGCCAAGGTCCCGCAGATCTTCGAGGGCACCAACCAGATCCAGCGCATGGTCATCGCCCGCGAACTGATCAGCGGCGTAACTCATGAGTCGCGCCGCTGATCACGCGAGATCTCCGTCCAAGCACGCGAGTTGTCCATCCAAGCACGCGAGTTGCGCCGCTGATCACGCGAGTTCGCCGGAACGTGACGTGTGAAGGCGTCCTTACCGGAGCCCCAGGCCGGTAAGGACGCCTTCTCCCCCTCAAATCCCCCCTGTGCTACCGGTTGTCGCCGTCCTGCGGGACGGACGCCGGAACCGGCGGGCTCACCCGGTTGATGTCACCGCTCAGCACCCACGCACGCTGGCTGGGCGCGAAGCGCGGCGAGAGCAGGCCGTCGTTGATCTCGCGAGTGACCGCGACGCGGTTGTACGCGGTCGCGGGCAGGTACAGCCGGTCGTTGGACTGGCCGCCGTCGGACGTTCCTTCGAGGTCCGCTTCCACGGCGTCGACGATGCCGTCGTGGTTGGCGTCGACCCGCGCGACTTCGGCCGCGTACGCGTCGAAGATCCGCTGGCTCAAGTCGTACACGTAGGGCTCGAAGGACGCGGTACGCACGTAGACGTCCAGCAGCACCTCATTGCTCAGCCCGCTCGGGATGAACCGAAGCCGCTTCTCCTTGTGGTCGTCGTTGTTCGGCATCGGCCGGTCCGGATCGTCCGGACTGGTGTTGAGCAGGCGGTCCGGGTCGCGCGGGATGTTCGGGTTGTCGCCGTCGACCTGTGGCTTGTTCTTGACGCCCGACGGGCCCGAGCCGGGCACGATCGAGGACAGCGCGCCGATCTTGCCCTTCTCGAACGTGCCGGGAAGCCCGCCGGTGAAGGGAAGTTCGTACGTCGGCGGCGTCCAGTTGGTGTACTGGTTGAGTTCCCAGTACGAGTGCAGGTCGCTCTGTTGCGTGGCGTTGTAGGCGCCCAGCGACAGCTGCACCGGCACGAGGTTCGACACCTTGTCCGGCCAGTGGTCGTTCGCGGACGGCTCGTGCGGGGCCTTGCCGTCGGTGGTGAACACCGCGCCGGGTTTGTTGTGGTAGTCGCCCATCTTCGCGAGCGCGGCGGCGTCGGCGGCGGTGATCTTGCCGAAGGCGGCGTGCCCGTCCTTCCGCGGCGCCGCGACGTCCGGCACCGTGACGTCGTGGATCATCCAGCCCTCGTACCAGCCGGATTCGTTGTTGATGACGAACAGGCCCGAAATGTCGGTGAACATGTCGACGAACGAACCGGGATCATTCGGATCGATCGGAAGTCCCGGCTTGGGTTCGACGACCACCCGAATGCCGCCAATGGTCGGAATGTCGTGATTGGGGCCGGTCGCGGTGGGCGCGACCCCGTCGTTGATCCCCGGAATCGTCGTGGTGAACACATTTGGTTGGAAATTCTTCGTGTCGAGCAGGTAGTACTGGAATAACTGGCTGGGTGTCGGCGCCTCGGAAAACGCCGTCATCGGCTCGAACGTGGTTGGTCTTCCGGCCAGCACGGCGAGTCTGTCCTTCAACGGCTGCGGCAGGAACTTGACGTCCCCACGATCGGTGAAAAGCCCTTGTGGCGCAACGGCTCCCGCCGCCCCCGAGAACGACGTGGTCGCCCCGAGAGCCAGCACCGCCGCCACCGCGGTCACGGCTTTCCGCTTGTTCTGCATGATCACTCCTCGCTTGAACGGGCGCTCCCCGCGTTCGCCGGCTGGACGCGGAGGAGAAATCAAGGGGCCCCTCGACCGGAGATATGCACCCGAGTTACAGCCCGGTAGCACGGCCTTATGGGTGTACCGCGGACGCTCCATCGGTCCTATCCTCGGTACGCGTCGGAGCGAGGGATATGGAGTCCCGATGGCGGGGAAGTCCCAGCAGGGCTGGGAAACGATTTACCGGGAGAATGTCCGGTGGGTGCACCGGCTCATGCTGGCCAAGGTGGGAAACCGCGCGGACGCCGAGGATCTCACCACCGAGGTCTTCCTGGCCGCGTTGAAGCCCCTGCGTACCAACGCGACCGCGCAGGAGGTCCGCGCCTACCTCGTCGCGACGGCCAGAACGGTCCTCGCCGCGCACTGGCGACGCCTCTTCGGCCGCGAGATCACCACCATCGGCCTCGACGAAGCCAGCGAAATCCCCGACACCGAGCGGGAAAACGGCAACGGATCGAGCGGGATCACCGCACATCACCGGCTGGAGGCCATCCTCGCCGAACTGCCCGAACGCGCGCGTACGGTCTTGCGGCTGCGGTTCCTGGAGTCATACTCCTTGCAGGACGCGGCCGACGAGCTGGGCGTGACACTGGCCAACGTCAAGGTCATCCAGCACCGGGCGCTCAGGCTCGCCGCGCAGGCCGCGGCACGGATCGAGGAGCGGACATGAACGACGTCAGCCGCTTCGTCGACAGCATCATCGGCCAGCGCACGCCCGAACCCTTCCGCCCGGACGACGACGAGGCCGAAGCGATGCGCGCGGCCATCGAGCTCCAGGCGGCACGAACCGCCGACACCGCGCCGGACGCCGAGTTCGTCGCACGCCTCGAAAGCGAACTCGCCGAGCAACTCGGCGCACGATCCGCGAAGGACAAGCTCGCCACCCGCCGGCGCGTGGTCCAAACCGCGGGCATCGCCGCCGCCTCGCTCGCGGCGGGCGTGGCCATCGACCGGGTCGTGCGCGACGGCTCGACGACCGGGCAACCGAGGCCCGCGGGTACCTGGCAGACCGTCGCCGCCAGCGGAGACCTGAAGGAAGGCGACGTGCACGAGTTCGAACTGGACACCTTCGCCGGATATGTCACCCGGACCCGCGACGGGTTACAGGCGGTGTCCTCGACCTGCACCCACCTCGGCTGTCATCTCCAGTTCGACGCCGCGGCGCGACAGCTGACCTGCCCCTGCCATCCCGCCGTCTTCGCGCTCGACGGTGACGTCGTCCGCTACGACCTCCCGATCGAACTCCCGCCTCTGCCCCGCGCCGAAGTCCGGGAACGCGCCGGGTTCATCGAGATCTTTGTGCCGCTGAAGCGCGTCTGAGCACACCTGTCAACCGTGCGACTGTCAGCGGCGAGATGTCACAAATATCGTTAGGGCAAACGGAGGACAGTAAGCTCACACGCGGTGACCAACCGGACGGCGCTTGAAACCGAAGTTCATATTGCCGGACAATGGCGCGCACAATGCGCCACATCGAACCACGTCTCACGGTGGCCTTCCGAAAGGAGCGACTGCACGTGAGCACTCCGGAAGCCGGCCCGATCGCCACCAAGCTCAACGCCCTCATCGAGGAAAAATGGCGGCATCGGCCGAAACCGCCGGGCAACGCGGCCATCGCCAGGGCGATCCGCGAGGAGACCGGGCTGTCGATCTCCACCGGCTACCTGTGGATGCTCCGCGCCGGTGAACGAAAGAACCCCACCGGCCCGCGGCTTCAGGCACTGGCCAAGTTCTTCGGCAAGCCCGCCGGATACTTTCTCGACCAGGACATCACTTCCGAAGACATGGATCTGGCCACCGCGCTGCGATCGAGCGGCGTCCGGACCATCGCCCTGCGTTCCGACGGCCTGTCCGAACGGAGTCAGCGCGCTATTCTGGACATGATCGAACACGCGCGGGAAATCGAACGGCTCGACCACGACGACGATGACTGACCGCGGCCATGAATGCGCGGCGGAAGACCCGGCACCGTGTCGTCGCCTTTTCCCGATGTCCCGTCCTGAGCCCTGCGCGGACCGAGCACGCCGTGGAACCAGAGGTGGGTGACGTGATCGGCAAGCAGATCCGGAATCGCTGCCAGGCGCTGGTCGAAGCGGTGGACGTCAGCCAGCCATTCACCGCGCGCTCCCTGTGCGTGATTCTCGCCGAGCAGCGCGGGCGCAAGCTCTACGTTCACCCTCTGCCAAGGGACATGAACGACGAGGGAACACCGTGCGGGGTCTGGCTGGCCACCGACGCCGCCGACCACATCTTCTTCGAGGAACACACTTCGCCGTTCCACCAAGAGCACATCATCATGCACGAGCTGGCCCACATGATCTGCGGCCACACCATCGCCGACCTGCCCGCGCGGATACTGGACGACACCACCGGCCCCGAGGAGATCCAGCAGATCCTCCTGCGCACGAACTACAGCACCGACCAGGAGCAGGAGGCCGAACTGGTGGCGACACTGCTGCTCGAGAAATCCTCGCGGCTGGGCAGCAAACCGGGTAACGCCCAGGAACTCCGGCTCAGCTCGGCACTGGGCCTCGAGCGGTGAGCTTCGACCCGCTCCGCCTCGTCCTGCTGATCGCCTGCTGGACAGTCATCCTCGTCCGGCTCCCAGCGCTGCGCTCGGCCGAACAACGCCTGATCTGGTTCATCCTGCTGCTGCTCGGCGGGGGCATGCTGATGCTCCAGAACCCCGTGGGGAAGGCACTCGAGCACGTCGGGATCCCCAACCTCGAAAGCCTGCTGTCCAGCCTGATGGCGATCGGGGTCGCCACGCTCCTGTTGAGCCTGGCACTGCACGTCGCGGGACGGGACGAGTCACGACGTCCGCCGTGGCGCAGGCCGCGCCTGCTGTGGTGCTGGGCGACGATCGCGATCATGATCAGCGCCTTCGCCGCGGTCGACGTCCTGAAAATCCCCACCAGGACACGTTTTCTCCCCGTTCCCGGCGCCTTCACCGCGCACACCGCCTACTGGATCACGTACCTGCTCTACATGGTGGTCATCACCGCGTGGACCGGCGTCGTACTGCTCCGGCACTTGAAGAGCACCCGTAGCGCTGTGCTCCGCCTCGCCGTGTTCCTGCTCGCCGTCGCGATGGCCGCGTTCCTGATCTTCCTCGCCACCCGCGTCGCCTCCCTGTTCTCCGCGACGGCGTTGCTGCCGACGGCGGGCAAGTACGTCTCGTCCCTGCACACGATCGGCATTCTCGCCGGGTGTTCGCTGGCGGCGCTCCTGCCGCTGTGGCATGCCATCGTGAACCTCTGGCACGGCCAGAAGCTCTACCCGCTGTGGAAAGCCTTGTGCGAAGCCATTCCGCACGTCGCGCTGCAACCGCCGCGGGGCAGGCTCACCGATCTGCTGCGGTTCACCGACACCCGGTTGCGCCTCAACCGGATGATCATCGAGATCCGGGACGGGCTGCTGGTCATGCGCGAATGGGTCACCCCGGCCGACCTGGACGCCATCGGCGCGGCACTGCGCGACGTTCCCGAGGAGCGGGCCGAAGTGGTGAAAACGGCGTGCTGGCTGAAAATCGCCTTGCACGCGAGGGAAACGGGCCGCCCGCGCGCGGAGGAACCCCTCGATCTCGTCTACCACGGCGGCGTGGACATCGAGAGCGAACTCCGCTGGCTGCGCCGGATCGCCGCGGCCTGGAACTCGCCGACGGTCACGGCGTATCCGACGTCAGCTCAGAGCGCCACCCGCTGACCTGCCCGGTACACCGCGACCACCGAGCGCAACGCACCGAGATCCTCGCCCGGATCCCCCGACACCGCAACGAAATCCGCGTCGGACCCCGCGCGCACCCGCCCCTTCCGATCCCCGACCCCGCACGAATCCGCGGCCAGACCGGTCACCGTCGCCAGCACTTCGACCGGCGAGATGTCTACAAAGGACTGAAACTCCTCCAGCCCATACGGAAGGCAGTCGTGCGGCTTCTCAACGACGACACCGGCGTCGGACGAACACACCAGCCGCACACCCTCCTCACGCATTCGCGGCAACAGCTTCCGAGCCGCGATGACACGCGGGGAAAGCGGAGCGCCACCGAGCACCCGGCCCGCGGTCACCCCGACGTACACGCCGTGTTCAGCCATCACCCGGACGACGTCCCAATCCGCGACGGCTCCGTCCGCGGTCATGAACGTGCCGTGTTCGACGCCGTCAACGCCCGCGTACACCGCGTCCGCGATTCCACCGGTCCCGTGCGCATGCGCGGTGACCATCATCTGCGCCGAGTGGGCTGCTTCGACAACGACGCGCAGACGTTCGACGTCGTACTGCGACTCGTACGGAGCGCTGCCCGGGGTGATGCCGCCACCGGTCGCCATCACCTTGACCACGTCGACACCCCGGTCGACGCGCTCGGCCACCGCCGCTCGCAACTCCTCCGGCGAGTCGGCCTCTCCGCCGAGGAACCAGCAATGCCCGCCGGTGCTGGTGATCGGCGGCCCCGACGCCAGGATCTCCGGCCCGAGTCCACCGCCGGCGGCGAACCCGTCCCGGATCTCCAGCGCCAGGTAGTCCCAATCCCCCAGGTCCCGCACGGTGGTGACCCCGGCCCGCAACGCCTGTTCGGCGTGACGGCGCATCCGTGCCGCGAGCGCCTCCCTGGCCTCGACGTCATCCGCGCGCAGCGGCCGGGGATCCAGCGCGCCCGGTTCGAAACCCAGGTGCGTGTGCGCGTCGACCAAACCGGGCAACAAGGTCGCCTCGCCCAGGTCGACCACCGGGAGATCGTGCGCGGGGTGAGCGCCGGAGAGGTCCACCGCCACGACCGAGCCCTCGCGGATCACCACCAGCGGCGAGCCGTGGTGCAGCGCGGCTCCGTCGAACAGCCGCGCCGCACGCAGTGCCCACGGCTGGGTCACTCGCGATACCGCCGGTCCTTCGCGACACCGACCCCCTGCGACTCGTCGAAGTGGTACACCTCGTCACCCCGCACGAACACCCGCAACGCCCGGTTCATGACGTCCAGCGGGTCGCCCGACCACAGCACGACGTCGGCGTCCAAGCCCGGCTTGAGCGTGCCGATCCGGTCGTCGAGGCCGAGAATCTCCGCCGGGTGCGCGGTGAGCGAGCGCAGCGCCGTCACCGGGTCGAGCCCGTCCTTGACGGCCAGAGCCGCTTGGTAGACAAGGAAGTTGATCGGGATGACCGGGTGGTCGGTGGTGATCGCGAACTTCACCCCGGCCCGCGCGAGGATGCCCGGCCCCCGCAGTGTCCGGTTGCGAAGCTCCACTTTGGACTTCGTGGTGAACAGCGGGCCGAGGATGATCGGCACGTCCCGCTCGGCCAGCAGGTCGGCGATGAGATGGCCCTCGGTGCCGTGGTTGATCACCAGCTTGTAGCCGAACTCGTCGGCCAGCCGGATCGCGGTCACCATGTCGTCCGCGCGGTGCACGTGCTGGTCCCAGTACAGCTCGCCGGCCAGCACCCTGGCGAGCGTCTCCTTCGTCAGGTCGACGTCGAACGGCTTGCCCTCGTCGTGCGCGTAGTCCCGCTGCGCCTGGTAGTTGCGAGCCTTGGTGAACGCCTCACGCAGGATCGCCGCGACCCCCAGCCGGGTCGACGGCGTCTGGTTCTTCTCGCCGTACACCCGCTTCGGGTTCTCGCCGAGCGCGCTCTTGACGCTCACGTGCTCGGCGAACGTCATGTCCAGAATGCTGCGGCCCCAGGTCTTGACGCCGATCGTCTGGCCGCCGATCGGGTTCCCCGACCCAGGCTTGATCACCACGCTCGTGACGCCGCCGGACAGCGCGTCGTCGAACCCGGGCTCGTACGGATCGATACCGTCGATCGCGCGGAACCGCGCCCCGTTCGGATCGGTCATCTCGTTGGTGTCGTTGCCGGACCAGCCTTCGCCGTCCTCGTGGACGCCGAGGTGCGCGTGCGCGTCGATGAAGCCGGGCAGCACCCACGTCCCGGCCGCGTCGATGATCTCCGCGTCGTCCGGGACGTCGACGTCGGCCTCCGCCCCCACGGCGACGATCCGGCCGTCCTCGATGAGCACGATGCCGTCGTCGATCGGATTACCGTCGATGGGGACGACGTAGCCCCCCACAATCGCCTTAGCTGACATAGGTTCGAAGTACTCTTTCCCGCCGAGAACCCATCAATACAGTGACACGCTAACGAACCGAGGCGCCGTCACGCACGCGGCTTCGCGAAATGGACCAGCTCGTGATCGTTCTCGGGTGTCCGATGTGTCTCGCGATATCCCAACCTCGGGTAGAGGTACAGCGGCCCGCCGCTCTTCGACCCGGTGTTCAGCCGGAACGTCGTCACCTCCGGCGGCGCGGCGACCTCGGCGGCGAGCAGCAGCGCGCTACCCAGCCCCTCGCCCTGGCGATCAGGCGCGACGACGAGCCGGTATAGCCGGCACTCCACCCCGTCGACCACCGCCCGGATACTCGCGATCAGCCGCCCGTCGTCACGCACACCCCAGGTGGTCGAGGCGGGATCCGCCAGCGCCGCGCGGGTGTCCTCGAGCGTGTCGCGCACTGGCGGTAAGTCGACATCGCGATAAATCCGGACCTCGTCCAGGTACGCGGCCCGTTGCAACGTCAGGAGTTCACCCGCGTCGGCGACGGTCAGCCGGACGGGCGTCACGGGACCCGGATCCCCCAGCTCCCCGTCCAGGAGGACGCGGGCTCGAGTTCGATCAGGTCGGTGCCGGTGTTGAGCGCGTCGGCCGGACAGGTCATCGGCTCGATCGCGACCGCCCGGCCGCGCCCGACGAGGTCATCCGGCGTGAACACCTGCGCCCAGCGGAAATCGCGTCCGGCCCAGACGACGAGATGCTTGTCGTCGTGACTGAGGACGTGGTGGTACTGCCCGTCCTCGGCGAAGTCCAGCCCGCCGAACGCGGTGTCGAGATCGACGCCCCGCAGCGGTTTGCCGTAGCGGAAGTCGTACTCGGTGCCCTCGACGTCTTGCTCTTCGCCGTACGGCATCTGCTCGTCGCCGAGATAGGGCCGGACCCGGGTCGCGGACAGTGTCAGTGTGAGCTCGTCGGTCGGCACGTCACCGATGCGGAAGTACGGATGCGTCCCGACGCCGACGCCGATCGGCTGCTCGCCCTCGTTGCGGATCTCGTGCGTGATGGTGAGTTCGCGCGGCGCGATCTCGTAGGTGATCGTCGCGCGCAGCGGCACCGGCCAGCCAGGCTGGACCTCGACGTCGATCGCGAGGGTGATCGACGATTCGGCGTGTTCGAGGAGTTCCCACTCCTTGCGGCGGGTCAGGCCGTGGATGGCGTTGCCCCTGGCCTCTTCGGTGATCTCGAGCTGCTGCTCCTCGCCCTGAAAGGTCCATTTGCCGCCCTTGGTGCGGTTGGGCCACGGGAGGAGGACCTGACCGGCAGCCTTCGGCGGCTTCTCGTCCTCGGGGAACTCTTCGACGTACGGGACGCCGTTGACCTCGAACGCGCGCAGGCCCGCGCCGATCTCGGTGACGACGGCGCGTGCGTTGCCGCGGGTGATCTCGAACTGCTCTCCGGTCGGGTTGCCCATGCGGACGACCCTACCGGCGGGCGGACTCCAGGAACGCGATCCACGCGGCGGCGGAGACGGACAGGTTCGAGACAGGCGCTTTGGAGTCGCGGACCCCGACGACCTGGGGAGACGCGGCCACCTCGACGCAGTTGCCACCCGTACCGTCTTCGCTGTAACTGCTCTTCCGCCAAGCCACAGTCGAGAAGTCCACAGTAGACACCGGTCGCCCTCCACCTTCGGCTACAGGCGTCCGATGAACGCGATCGTCTCCTCGGACGACAACGCAACCGAACGCAAGCGGTCGAATACCAGGGTAGCCTCCTTCACCTCCTCGGCGTTCTCTGTCTGCGAAGAACCCACGACCTTGCCCATATAAAGCATGTCCGGATCCTCGTCATGCTCGAATCGCAAGATCGTGAAGGCACCCCGCATCCCCTGATGCTCACCACGGTCATACGGCACCACCTGCAGGCCGACCGTCGGCAGCTCCACGATCTCCCGCAAGTAGTCCAACTGGGCGCGCATCACATCGACGCCACCCACCGGCCTCCGAAGGACAGCTTCGTCGACGATCGCAGTCAGCCGAAGCGGCCTCTCCATGTCGGCAAGGCGCTCCTGACGGCGCAATCGCACGGTCACATCGTTGCGGATGCTCTCCTCGGAACGCGGATGCCCACCCCGGAAGAGTGCGCGCATGTAGGACTCGATCTGCAGAAGCCCCGGCACATACATGACTTCCCAGTTGCGCGCCTCGGCAGCCTCGGTTTCCAGAGCGGTGTAGCCCAGCCCTTTGAGCCCGTAGTCCTGCCACCAGCCCCGTTGCTTCGCTCGCCGGGCGAGGTCGATCAGCTCGTCATCGCGACAGTCGCAGACATCCATCGCCGAACGCACGAAGTGCACGTTGGCGTAAGTCACCCCGGTCTCCATCCGCTGCAACGAGCTTCGAGGAGTGTCGAGCAAGACGGCCGCCTCGTCCAAGCTCATCCGCGCATGCAGACGCAACCTCCGAAGCCGTCGCCCCAGCCGCTGCTTGGCCAGCACGGGACTCGTCCATCCGGCCATCCATTACCTCCCGTACATGAATGATCACCGGATGCTGCCACCTGGGACCGGCAATCCGGGAATCCCACCATAAACGCGAAGTGACACAAAAAGTAAACTCATTGCACTTATGAACTGACTACTGATTCACTGGTGTCCTCGACCGACGGAAGGAACCACCGTGAGCATCAGCATCATCGGCGCCGGGCCGGGCGGCCTCACCTGCGCGCGCATCCTGCAGCGGCACGGCATCCCGGTGACCGTGTACGACCGGGATCCGGACGCGATCTCCCGAAACCAGGGCGGCTCCCTCGACCTCCACGAAGAAGACGGTCAGCTCGCACTCCGCGAAGCGGGCCTGCTGGACGAGTTCTTCGCGCTCGCCAGGTTCGAGGGACAGGAAATGCGCATGCTCGACACGACTGGGCGCATCCTGGCCCGCCACCTGCCGGAGGAGGGCGAGATGATCGCCCCCGAGATCGACCGCGGGCAGCTTCGCGATCTCCTGCTGCGTTCACTCGCCCCAGGAACGGTCCATTGGGGACGCACCCTCGAATCGGTGAGCGGACCGTCCGACGGGTCGCGAACGCTGACCTTCGCCGACGGAACGACCGTCGAGACGGATCTCGTGATCGGCGCGGACGGTGCCTTCTCCCGCGTCCGCGCGGCGGTGTCGTCCGCGACGCCACAGTACGTCGGGATCAGCTGCCTCGAAGCGTGGTTCGACGACATGGAGACCGCCCACCCCGAACTCGCCGAACTGGTCGGGGAGGGCGGCGCCCACATCGCCGACGGCAAGCGCGGACTTTTCCCGCAGCGCAACAGCGGCGGCCACATGCGGGTCTACATCATGCAGCGCGTCCCGGCGGACTGGATCGCGGCGAACGGGCTTCGTCCCGAGGACACCGACGGCATCCGCGCGTACCTGCGGAAGGAGTTCGCGGCCTGGTCGCCGGAGGTGCGCCGGCTGGTCACCGACAACGACGGCCCCTATGTCGATCGCCCGCTCTTCGCCCTGCCGGTGCCGCACACCTGGGAGCACTCGCCCAGCCTGACGCTCCTGGGAGACGCCGCGCACCTCATGCCGCCGCTCGGCGTCGGCGTCAACCTGGCCATGCTCGACGCCAGCGAACTCGCGCTCGCGCTTGCCCGCTCCGCCACCATCGACGACGCGGTGCACGCCTACGAGAAGACGATGCTCCCGCGCTCGATCGAAACAGCCCAGCGGCTCGAAGGCGGGGCCGACGATCTGCTGGCCGCGCACGACCCCGACGAGATCGGCCAGTTCGTAACCGGCGAGGCCCGCTCCTGAGCTTGCGATGCGCGCGTCGCGGGCAGGCCCAGTGCCGTGAAGGCCTCCTTACCGGCGTTGAGCGCCGGTAAGGAGGCCTTCACTACCACTAAGTCCACAAAGGACACTTCCCTCGAGGGTCGCCCCAGTACACGGCGGAGCCTCGCGCCGAGGGACGCCCTGAGTGCGTTGGCCGCGACGAGGGCGTCCCTCGGTGCATCGAGCGCACCGAAGGCGTCCCTCGGCACCCCACGCGAGCACCACGCAACAGCACCCCTCAACGTCCCGAACGGAGCGTTCGCGACACGGGCCGCCACCCGCGCACTGAAGGGCGCTTTCAGTGCATTGGCCGTGCTGAAGGGCGCCTTCTGTGCAGCCAACGCACCGAAGG
>NZ_JBHYIK010000110.1:18538-22408 GCF_042739735.1 Amycolatopsis sp. NPDC059027
CCGCCCCCCGTGCGGGTCTCCCCGGGTCGGGGGGCGGTGTGGCGGCCCGAACCCCCCCACCCCCCCCCCCCTCCCCCCCACACCCCCACATCCGGCACCGCGCCCGAAGTTACTAGACCGGTCGTCATAGTTTGGGTTACAGTCGAGCACATGGTTCGTCGCACCGATACCCGGCAGCGGATGCTCGACACCGCCGCCGACCTGTTCCACGCCCAGGGCTACCACGCCACCGGCCTCACCCAGCTCACCACCGCGGGCGGCGCACCGAAGGGCTCGCTCTACTTCCACTTCCCCGGTGGCAAGGAACAACTCGCCGCCGAGGCGCTGCGCCTGTCCAGCGAACGACTGCGCGAGGCACTCCAGACCATCGTCGAGCAGGCACCGGACGCCGCGACCGCGATCGATCGCGTCGTCGACGCCATCGCCGAAATCCTGCAGGCTTCGGACTTCCAGCGCGGGTGTCCACTCGCGACAGTCGCACTCGACGCCGCTCAGGAGAGCGAAACCATCCGCGAGGCGTGCACCGACGGCTACACGTCCTGGCAGACCCTGCTCGCCGATTACCTTGTCGAGCAAGGGTTCCCGCACGACCGTGCGCAGGATCTCGCCACTGTCGTCCTCGCGTCCATCGAGGGCGGCATGTTGCTCGCCAAGACCCAGCGCGACGTCGCGCCGTTGCGCGCTGTCGCCGGTCACCTGCACAACACCATCGAACGGGAGTTGTCCTGATGCGCGTCCACCACCTGAACTGCGGCACCATGCGCCCGCCCGGCGGGCGCCTCATCGACGGCGAGCCGGGCTTGTTCCGCCGCGCCACCATGGTTTGCCACTGCCTGCTGCTGGAGACCGGCACCGGGCTCGTCCTCGTCGAGACCGGCACCGGCACCCCTGCCGTCGAAAACCCCGCGGGCTGGCTCGGCTCGGCGTTCGTCCGGCTGACCGGCGCGGTCGCCGACCCGGAACTGACCGCGGTCCACCAGCTCCGCGAACTCGGCTTCGATCCCGCCGACGTCCGCGACATCGTGCTGACCCACCTCGACCTCGATCACGCGGGCGGGCTCGTCGACTTCCCGCACGCGCGCGTGCACGTCTACGCCGAGGAACTCCGCGCACTGCAAGCACCACACGACCGCCAGGAGCGAAACCGTTACCGGCGCGTCCAATTCGCCCACGGTCCACTGTGGAAGTCCTATTCGGACTCCGGGGATCCGTGGTTCGGTTTCGACGCCGTCCGCGAGCTGGAGGGCCTGCCACCGGAGATCCTCCTGATCCCACTCGCCGGGCACACCAGAGGCCACGCGGGCGTCGCCGTCGACACCGGTAACGGCTGGCTGCTCAACGCGGGTGACAGTTACTTCTTCCCCGGCGAGCTCGAACCGGAGCCGAACTGCCCACCGGCGCTTGCCCTGTTCGAGGGGTTCATGCAGACGGTGAAAGGCCCCAGACTGGACAACCAGCACCGGTTGCGCCAGCTTGTGAAGGAGCACGGGGACGAGGTCACGGTGTTCTCCGCGCACAACTCCGTGGAATTCGAGCGGCTGAGCGGGAGGAGCAGGGTATGAAGGTGCACCACCTGAACTGCGGGACCATGCTGCCGCGCGGCGGTCGCCTGCTGGACGGGCAGCCGGGGCTGTTCCGGCGTTCCCCGATCGTGTGCCACTGCCTGCTGATCGAAACCGGCGAAGGCCTGGTCCTGGTCGACACCGGTTTCGGCACCCAGGGCGTCGCGCGCCCCGCCGAATGGCTCGGCAGGATGTTCCTCGCGATGACCAGCCCGCGGACGGTGGCCGAGGAAACCGCCGTCGCGCAGATCAAGGCGCTCGGCCTCGACCCCGCCGACGTCCGGCACATCGTCGTCACGCATCTCGACGTCGACCACGCGGGCGGCCTCGCCGATTTCCCGAACGCCGTCGTACACCTGCGTACCAAGGAACACAACATGGCGACGTCGCCGAGCAACCTCGCCGAGAAGAACCGCTACCGCGCCGTCCAGTTCAGCCACCGTCCACTGTGGAGCACCTACGACGAGGCCGGCGACGATTGGTTCGGCTTCCAAGCCGTCCGCTCGCTGAAAGGCCTGCCGCCGGAAATCCTGCTTGTGCCGCTGAGCGGCCACACCCACGGGCACAGCGGCGTCGCGGTCCGCGTGGGCGACGGCTGGCTCCTGCACGCCGGCGACTCGTATCTTTTCCACGGTCAACTGGACCCGGCGGGGCCGCACTGCCCGCGCGTTTCGAGCGCTTACCAGAGCATGCTGCAGATGGACCGTCGCGCCCGGCTGGAGAACGTCGCGCGCCTGCAGGAATTGACGCGAGACCATCAGGACGAGATCAAGGTCTTCTCCGCGCACAGCCCCGTCGAACTCCAGGCCCTACGCCGCGGCTGAGCGCGGCCGCGGCTGCCTTTTCGGGCTCGCACGAACACAAAAAAGGGCAATCGATCAGGCGCGCACGCCGTTGACCAGGGGAAATAATTCCTATCCGCTCTCCGATAACGACGTTGCCCGCCAGTGTTCCAGATCACAGTCACGCACCCTTTCGAAGTCTCGGACATCTCTATTTGCGAAGACACAAACACACCAGCAAATACGCGATCTCCATTTCGAGGGGCTGATTATGAACATCACCAAGAAGACGATTCAGCGGGCCACGATGGCGATCGCCGCGGTGGCGGCGGTCGGCGCGCTGGGGGCGTGCTCGACCGGCAACGCCGCACCGGCACCGCAGGGCTCCGGCGGCACCGGGGGCGGGATCGGCGCCGCGCCGAACGCCGGGACGGCCAAGGACACCAGCGCGCAGGGCGGCGCGGACGGCGCCACCGGCTCACAGCGGACCGGCGCGGGCAAGAGCACCCCGGGCACTCCGGCCAACTGCCTGAACCTGAATGTGGCGTGGTTGAACCCGAACCCGCTCAACAGTGAAAGCACGCAGTGGAAGCTCCCGATCGTCCTGACCAACAAGACCAACACGACCTGCGTCGTGCGAGGCTTCCCCGGCGTCCGCCTCAACGGCGAGGACGGCACCACCTGGGATCTGGTCCGCACCAACGACGCCATCACCCCGGTCCAGCTCGGCCCAGGCGAGCGCGCCACCGCCGACGTCACCTACTCCACCGCCGTCGCGCTCAACCCGGAGACGGGATCGGGCGGCGGTGACCCCTCCGGCTGGCACGTCGCCAGCGTGTCGATCACCCCGCCCAACAGCACCAACACCCAGACCCTGCCCTGGGTGAACCCCATCGGCCTGGTCAAGCAGGACGGCGCCACCCACCCCGGCACCTACGTCGGCGCCGTCCGCCGCGGCGAATAACGGCCGCACCACAACGAAAATGCCCTGGGAACCAGTGGCTCCCAGGGCATTTTTCGTCGTCCGTGTCCGGTCGAAGCCACACCGTCCGCCGGAGCCCGCCGGTCACCTATGGTCGGCTGGTGGCCCGACGACTGCTCCTCACGCTCCTCGCCGTCCTCGCTCTCGCCGGGTGCGGCAGCACGGTGGAAGGTGCGGCCCAACCGCAACCGGAGACCGAAGTGTCAGCCTTCCTCGGTAAAGCGGCCACTCCCGAAGTGGTTGCCGCAATGCAGCGCAGAGCTGCCAAGACGCAGAGCGTGCTGGCCGTCCGGTACTCGGCCGGGCAACAGGCGTATGAGCGCTACCAACGGCTGACCGCCGGAAAACCCGGCTACGGTCCACCACTCACGTCCGACTCCGTGACCGGGGCACTTGTGGTACGCGTAGCGAACGCCAGCGCGGCCGACGCCGTGAAGCAGGCGCTCACCAGCTTGCCCGGCGTGACCCAGGTCCTGCCGTGAAGGCCGCGACTAACGGCCGCAACGCCCGGGAAGGGGGGGGGACACGACGCCGCGTAGAAGGG
>NZ_JBHYIK010000111.1:0-21832 GCF_042739735.1 Amycolatopsis sp. NPDC059027
CGTTGGTGGCGTCGGCGGTCGCGGGGATGGTGGCGGCGATGTTGGCGTCGGCGATGCATATGGCTGCGGGGAAGAACAAGTTTACGAAGGATTTTATCCATACTCCGGCTGGTGCGGGGATTTTGGATTATTTTTCGGAGGCGCCGATTGATGTGTCGGTGTCTTTTATTTTGGCGGCGGGTGCGGGGATGGACCCGTTTGGGACGTTTATTTCGAGTTTTTTGATGGGTAGTACGTCGAAGGCGGTGCACAACTGGTCGCATGGGGGTGGTCATGGGGGGCCGCATGGGGGTGGTCCTGGTGTGGTGGATGCGTCGTCGCCGGAGTTGACGTCGTCTCCGGAGGTGAAACTGGAACACCTGGACCAGGATGGGAAACCGGCGCAGGATCCGCCGGAGGGCAAGGTCACGGAGCAGGTCGTGGGTGGGAAGCCCTCGGCTGACGGCGGCAAGCCGGGTGACAAGCCGGGTGGCCAGGTCGGGGAGGGGGCGCAGCCGTCGGCGGCTCCGCCGTATGACGCCCCGTATACGCCTCCTCCGGCCTACCGCCCCGAGCCCACACCACCGGCGGCCAGTCAGCCATCAGGCACGCCTGCGACCTCACCAACCACCACGACCTCACCAACCACCACGACCTCACGAACCACCGCGACATCGCCTGCGCCCGGGACCTCGGCTGCCCCCACGCCCCGACCCGCAGCAACGGAGTCTCCCGGTGAGCAGACACCGGCCGTGCAGCATTCTGGTGGGCAGCCGTCGGTGGAGTCGCCGGGTGGGCAGCCGCAGGTGGTGGAGTCGCCGGTGGCTCACCAGGGCACGCCGGACGCCCTGCCGGGTGAGTCGCTGCCATCGGCGAGTCACAACCCCGCCGCGAGCAACCCCGCACCACATACCCAAAATGCTGGTCCGGCCACCGCCACCACAGGCTCCGGCATCGGCACGCACCACCCGGAAACAGGAAACACGCCGCAGACTTCCTCGCCGTCTTCGTCTTCGTCTTCTTCGTCGATCGACCCGACACGGCACACCAACGACCAACAGCCGAACCAGAACGGCATCACCCAGCAACCCGGAACCACCACGGCCACCGGCCAGCCAAGCCAGCCGCCGGGCAGCACACCGGCGCAGACCCCGAAACCCGAGACCAGCACACAGCAGACCTCTGGCCCGGCCAAGGAACTACCGGGATTCGACGCGACCCGGCCCCAGCAGAGCGGACAGCCGCTGCCGGAAGGTAAGCCGTCGCTCGGCGAGGGCCACACCGACCTCCGCCAGTCGCCACTCGACCAGAAAACCTCCGTCGAACCACCGCCCCTCGCGTCACAGCGGACGGACTCCCCGGGCGCGGACACGACCATCGAGCAGCACGTGCCTGCGGGCCAGAACACGGCCGGGCCAGAGCACGGCCGGCCGTCGGCCGACCAGCTCGGCCAGAGCTCGCAACCGGAACCCGGCACGTCCGCGCAGCTCGGCGGACCCTCGAAGGACACCACCGCACAGCCATCGGGAACGTCGAACACGAAGCCGCCTTCGACAGGATCCCTGCGTACTCCCGAGCCCGCCCCGAACGCGGCTACCCCCGCCAAGACACGCGTCACGGAGAAGGCCCCGGAAAGCAAAGCGGACCACGATCCCACCGCCGGTCACGCGAAACCGCAAATCCGGCACCAGATCGAGATCGAAGGCCCCCACCTCCACGACGACCAGCTCCACGACGCCCCGGCAACCGACCCCGCGGCCGTCTCAAACCGGCAGGTTTCGCCGCACCAGAGCGACAAACCGACCGGTGAAACCCCTGCGACTGCCACTACCGAAGGGGTAACCGGCAAGTCCGGAAACCGGAGCCGTGAGATCAGCGACGCGGCTGTGTTCGGCGCCTTCGAGAGTAGCCGTCCGAATAATCATATGGCGCAGCCCGGTGACACCGGCCCTGTCGCGGCAAATCAAAATCACCACGACCTGTCGAACGCGCCGAGCGTCAATCGCGGATCTGTCGAGGAATATCTGGCCAAGGGGTCCGGGATCATCGATGATTACCACGGGATTGTGTCGGAGGAGACGGGGACCGGTAAAGTCAAGGTCCCGCAGATGCTGTTGGGCTGGGTTGGCAAGAAAGAATCCCAGCTCAACGACGTGGAAAAAGGCGCGATCCGGTTGCTCTTCACGACTCATCGGGGCGATGTACGCGCACCGGTCAGTGCTGGGCGAGAGGTCAGTAGTGCGGAGTCCGCGGCGGTAAGCATTCTCAAAGGGATGGAACAGGAGATCGCCATCCGAAACGCGACCGCCACCGCGTTCGATGACTCCTGGACAGCGCTTCGCAAATCGGTTCTCATCGGTACTGAATTCACTTTTGCGCACCCGAAAATCGCTGGAATGGTTGTCAGCAACCAGGTTTCGGGCAGTAAAGAGAAGCGGCAGCAAGAAAACCTTCGAAATTTCGCCGGTCGCCTGATCGACCAGTGGGTCGACCGGGTGCGGTCGAACGCTCGCACTCTCCAGGACATCAACCTCCGGGTGGAGGATGTGGATGGTGCGAAGAAGTTAACCTATACCAATAAGGACGGGGAGACTTGGTGGTGGGCGATTGGGGTCGATGACAACTGTCTGGAAACCCAGACGATGCCTTCCCCTGCCGCCAAGTTCGAAAATGGTAGCTGGGTCGCCGAAATCGTCGACAATCACATCTTCAAGCAGGCCGACAGCTTGGGTCTCAAAATTGACAAGTCCGTCAATGGCGGTGGTGGGCATCTTTCCATCGACTCGGATACCTCGTTCGGCAGTAGTGTGGAACTGTTCCTCGCCACGGTTAAAAGCATTCAGGACGGGCATCGAGAATGGAAGGAGGCTTTCCGGAACGCCGAGGATCCGGTGAACACCCCGTGGCTGAACGATCTGCGCATGAGGGACAGCGAGGGGGGTGGCAACGCGCTGGAGGCATTCCAGGTCAAGGTTGAGGAGTTGCTCGCGGATGTCCGGGCCGGTCACCGGGACATGTCGGCCGTAGTCGATGAGCTCACTGGGTTCAACGAGAAGTTGGTGAATTCGGCGGTAGAGGATATCGGAAAAAATGCCGATACCAAGACGCAGGTCGCCGTTGTCAAGAGCCGTCCTTCGCATTACCAGGCGACCAACGTCGAACATATGACCGCCGGCGATCCCAGTCACCATCGACTGGAGCTGAGGGACATACCGGCACAGCGGAACCGCGCGGAACTGTTGGACCACATCCGTCACGTCTTCGACCGACTGCAGAACGTCCGCAGTGAGGTTCGGATCGAGCAGCAGAACCGCATCCAGGACCAGCAAAGTCGACGGCGCACCCGGAACGCGCCGGCACACGCGACTGATTCTGGCGCAGCGTCTCCCCGGCGGGAGCCGCCGAAGCGATCGGAGAAGGGGCCGGAGGCGCTCGGCAAGAAGCCAGTTGCCGATGGGGGGCACTCGCGTCCAGCGAGCGATGGACCATCGGATACCGTGCCTGCGTTGCAGAGCATCCCGAATGAGCACGCGGTTAGTGCCCCCGTCACCGTATCCACTCCTGGTAACAGTGTTGGCGCGGCGTCGGCGAGTCAGGCAGCTGCGGTGGATGTATCACGAGTGCACCTGTCGGCGTTAAAAGAGAATGATCATGATCACCGGTTCGCCAGCGAAATTGTTGACGGCCTTTTCACCGGAAAGCGCGGCGATGGCGGACGGGTGATCCTCTCCGGGGTACGCCTGGAAAATCTGGTCAAGGACGTCAAGAAGTTCTATGATCTCACCGATCACTTGCGGACGAACGAGCCGCCACGTGAAGCGTTCAAGGTCTACCGAGCGGTATTTTCTGGTAAGGATTCACTCAGCGGATCCGGATTTCATGAGGTGCTCCCCTCCTCGACCTCGCACTCGCTGAAATTTGTTCTAGAGTGGGCAAAACAGCGCGGCGGTCTGCATAACTACAGGATCATGGAGATCAGCGTTCCGCCGGAGCATCGGGTGATGATGCTGTCATTTCCGGCGGGATACGAGCGGAGTGCGGGTGATCCGCCGGAGATCAACAGCGATCAATCCGAGGTGGTGCTGGCGCCGACGGCGTTGCGTGAAACCGCCCGCCGAAGTGAGGGCGGAGCCACGATTATCTCGGTTGACGCGCATGACCTGTCATTCCAGGACGCGGTGGATCTCATTCGCGACCAATCGCCGGTAATGAGCATTCCGGAGGCATTTGAACGCTTCAAGAATTTCTACCAAGACGGGTGGCTGCAGCAGACGTACTCGTTTGACTTGCATGATGCAACGGTGACCACCGAGTTGTCCGTGGATGGCCGTAAACACACGGCAACTATTACCCGTCCGGGCTCGGGTAATCGAGTTACAGTTGAAGTCCGGCATGTGCCGCCAGAAAATGGCAAGCCTGACTCGGTGCTCGTGCAGATCACTTGCAGTGACGGCAACTGGTCTCCGAAATTGGAATTCGCAGCCAATGATCTGAACAGAATCGGTGAGTTTCTTCGTGGGCGGGTGCTGCACCAGCACGAGTCCTTTGACTCATTTCCGCTCCCGTCGGATTGGTATGATCTACCCAGTTACGATGACGTGCACGGCGTCCCGCAAAATGATTTACCCAATCATGACGACCAATCGTCGAAAATGGCTGAGGGAGACCAATCCGCTACGGCTGGTGAAGTTCATTCGAACGTTGTCAGTGTTGAGCCTTCGGACTTGGTGCTCACGTCGCGTAGCTTCCCGAACGAGGATGTTTCCCGGGAGTTTCTCCGGGGTGACAAGGAATATGGGCAGTTCGTCCTGGCTGTCAATGCTGCCGGGCGGGAAAACGGAACATTGGGGGACGGTTGTGGGCCACTCAACGTGCAGTTGGCGAAGTCCATCCAGCGAGGTGAGCCAACTACTGAGGTACCCTCGAAGGGGTTGTGGTCGCTTAATGATTTGGTCAAGGAAACAAATGGCACTCTTGTTGGGCCGTTCCATGACAATGAGCCGGTAGTTAAGCTTCTCCTGTCCTCGAAGAAAGAGTATCTTGGCGCTCTCGTCGCCAGGAAGAATCCGGGAAGCGAGACTGGGCATATCACTTTCGGGTATCTGACGTCCACTGGCAAACTCGCCTACCTGGACGCCACTATCGGCAACTTCGCCGATGTTCTCCCGATAGATCCGAGTATTCGGATCGAAAATCTGGTCGAGTCCGGAACGGATGGGATCAGGGCGGTGCTACTACCGCGCAACGAGGTGTCCAAGGCGAGTTCCGATATCCCGCCGAAGTTGCCCGGCAACGGCGTTGACGCAGTCTTCGGGGCACCCGATCGGTACGGCTATGGTGGCCGTTACGGTCCTAGTGGGTCTACTGGTCGGTACGCTGGGTCCGGCGGTACTGATTCCTCTCGTTTCGCAACGACAAGTGGTCGCGGATGGCAGCTGGGGGACGTGAAGTACCTCGAGTCCGAGGATCCCGCACAAAAGCTTAAACAGTTCAACTTTCTGGCCGATCCGGAACTGAAAGAATCCATGCGCGGCTGGTTCAGGGATGTCAGCCGGCGCCTCAAGGTAGTGCGCTCGCTGACCGGTGATTCGGTGGGGACGGCCCTGGCCAGGCCCGGCGGCGAGATCAACGTGCCGTTCGAAACTCCCCTCATAGTCGCGATCGAACCTGGGCACAGTGACTCCGCGGACGCTCGCGTCAAGTTCCGCATCGAGCCCGAAGGTAGGCCGGCCGGTGTGGGGTCGTTGAGTGTCGGGTTGGCGGCGGAGACCATCAGTACGGCTACGCACGCTGAACGCCGCAAGTCGATGTTCATTTTCGCTCTCAAGAGCGCCGGACAGCCGGATCTTGGGGTATTGGTGGCCAGCGAAATCGCGATGCGGAATCCGGGGCTGGTCGTTCGCACAACCGCGGGTGTGACGTTCGCGGAGAACGGCAAGCTCGTCGTGATGGATAACGCCGGGCTGGTGGAGTTCACCGCGCAAGTGGAGCGGAACAGCGGCGGCGGCCGGTCCATCGTTCTCCGCAAGTCGATCGTGCCCGACAGCCAGTTCAGCGACGCCGAACAGGGCGCGCCGAGGCCGTCGCGGCCAGAAGATCACGGTCCGGATCGTCGTCGGCCGACTGAGAGTGCGTCGGGACCGTCGCGGCCGAACCGGCCCGAGAGCGGTTCTGGACAACACCGGCCGACTCAGCCTGGTCCGAACCCGGCGCCGGGTACGTCTTCCAACGCGCGAAGTAACGCGTACAAGTTGCTAAATCTCAGTGAGCACGCGAAGCCGGATCTGAGGACGATCGAGCAGGCATACAGGGCCGCCCAGATCAAGGCAGGCCTCAACGAGGCCAAGCTGGGGGAGGCCACCTGGGCCTTCGAGCTGCTGACGGCAGACCTGGACCGTAGGACAGCGAGCGACGAACAGGCGGGCAGCCGGTTCCAGCATGGCGACCGGCCCGCCGCCAAAGAGGACAGGGGCAACGATCAGGAGGCGTGGAGGCGGCAGCGGGAGGAGGCGCGGGGGGAGGCGCGGGCGCGGGAGGCGCGGAGGCGGGAGCGGGAGGCGCGGGAGTGGGAGGCGCGGAGGCGGGAGCGGGAGGAGGCGCGGGCGCGGGAGGCGCGGAGGCGGGAGCGGGAGGCGTGGGAGGCGTGGGAGGCGTGGATGCGGGAGGAGGATCTGAGGCAGAAGAAGGAGGAGGCGCGGAGGCAGGAGGAGGCGAGGCAAAAGCGGGCGAACGTTTTGACCGGTGACTACCTTGGTCACTACAAGGCGCTTGGTCTCACGCCTAACGCTACGCAGGCGGAGATCAAGAATTCTTATAAGAAGCTGGCCCTCGAATTGCATTCCGACAAAACCATACACCTGAAAGAGCAAGAGAGGATTGACAGGAAAAATAGGCTTACGGAAAAGGTTAATCCTGCCTATAAGCTATTGTCGGATCCGGTCGAACGGCAGAAATACGACGATAAATCCCGCCTGGAGGACATCAGGGCGGAAATGAAGGCGAAGGCGAAGGTGCCGGGCCGGGGAGGCGCGTCTTCGGCGTCGGCGGGTTCACGGTCGAGGCATCCAGACCCGGACGTTTTTTCGCAGGAAAACTTCGCGGGTGACCCTCAGGGGGAGGCCGAGTTCCTGAGGGAGACCGGTTTCGGCCCCTTCATGAACTTGAACAACCCGCGCAACAGTCAGGATGTCGAAGGGCGCGATACGAACTGCCTCCCGGTGAACGTCGGGGTGATCAACGCGTCCCGGCATCCTGAACGGGCGCAGGAGTTCCGGGCGAACCCGAGCGGAGTGGTGGATCCCAACCGTGTTTCGGAGTCGGGTTTGGGGCCATTGGTCGAGAACAAAAATGGCTTTGACGATGTGATCAAGTATGTGCGTGAGCAGAAGAATGATGGCGTTCATCAGCTCGTCTACGTCTTTTTTGGCGGTGACGAAGGACATTTCATTACCGTGCACAAACGTAATGGAAACATCATCTTCTTCGATGGGCAGGCGAGGTGGAACGACGGTCCGACATGGCAGGACATCCGGACGGGCCGGCTGGCCGTACTGGGTGATCCGGTCTCCGTGTGGTCGGCGCCGGTGTCCTCGGACCCGAAGATCATCTTCACGCCGATCTATTCACCGGTTGGTACCCGGTCGGTCGAGATGTCCGAGAATCTTGATCGGATCACCGACAAGGCGGACTTCGACGAAGACTTCTTCGACCTTTCCCTTGATGAACCGGTAATCGAGGGTCCGGACAAGTCAATCGACCGGCATCCGGCGGAGTCGAACGACACCTACCTCCGGGACGGTCTACATTCGGTAAAATTGGATCCGGCGCGGGTTCGAGCATGGCTGGCCGAGCACGAGATAACCTACCCTCTCGACGGTGGTGTAGCGCAGACTATCGCGGTTTACGTCGGCATGCCGAAGGACATGGAAAACGCGCCTCCTCCTCGCGTTTACCACCTCGACGAGGCGGCGCGTTTCCGTGATGTGGTTCGCCGTCTCGCCGGTCAGCACCATCTGGCCGAGCAGCAACGGATCGTGCTTGCGATGAACGGTGTGGTCGAATCGATCCTCCGCGACTATCCGCCGGATCGGTTCAGCTACGTGGGGGTCGGCCGCAGTCCGGCGCCAGTTATTGCCGCACTCCAAGGGCGCGGTCACTATGCTCGTTCCGTTCCGCTCTCGAGTTTTCGGCCGTCCCCGCCGCGGAGTTCGATTCTGCAGTCGACCTTCAAGGCTAGGGGTGAGCCGCTGCCTACAAAAGGTCAGATCAAACTTCTTCGTGAGCATTTCGTGAAGTACTTGGGTGATCTGCCCAAAGAACGGGCAGTGCTGCTCATCGACTACGCTCAGTCCGGTCTGTCGCTGATCTCGACTCAATTCTATCTGCAGCGGCATTTGAACCACCTGGCCGATGGTTCCGGTCAGGCAGTTCATGCGCTCGCGATGTATGGGCGGAAGCAAGAAGAGGGAATTGACAGTGTCTATCAGAAAATAGTGGGAGATGAATCTCTTGACCCCCTGGAACGTGCGAACTGGAAAACTCATTTCGCACTCCTGCGCCTGAGCAATCTTGAATTCGGCGACGCGTCCTCTTCCGCGTTCGGGAACGAAGGATTCGATGGGCTGGCGGAGCACGGTTCCTACAAGATTCTGGAGGAGAAGACAAGCAATCCCAAGCCGCCGGAGAGTCGCCCTCAGGACGGTTATCGGCTGCTGCAGAAGCTGGTCAGCGAAGCCGAACGAGGGATGGACCCAAGTAAGGCCGCCTATTTTGAGAAAACTGGCGCGCAGAAGAAGCCGCCCGGTATGGGTGGATCGTTGCCGGCAAATCTTGTTTCCCTTGAGCACGAAGGCCGAGTGTCGGACTCTTCGGTCGGAACGACGTGGGATCCGACCGCGCAGCTCCAAGACTGGGAGCCCGCCGCGGCGGCCAAGGATTGGGATCCCGCCAAGGCGATCGAGGGTTGGAACCCCGCGGATTCTGCGGGAACGCGGGATCCGCGGGACCGCGATGGCGGTGAAACGAAGACTTCGACTCCAGGCGAGCAAACATCGGACGTCGACCTGGCAAAGCCGGGCGACATCTCTTCCGAACAGCGCGAGAGCGGGACGACGGTCGACCCATCCGGCCAGTCGATCGCGCAGGAGCGGAACACGGCCGGCCAGATCCCGACGCCGCACACCGAACCCGCGTTTGTCGCCGGTGGCGATCGGGAACCTCGCCTGTCGTCCGCGGACGCGACGATCTGGCGGCAGCGGGCGGCCGACGCGGCGAAGTCGTTGTTCGGCAAGGTGGGCCTCGGCGATGGCACGCGGAACTGGTCGCAGATCATGGCCGAGGCCCGGCAGGACGCCACGGAGCTGGGGAGGCGGCTGCGGACTTCGGATCTGGCCTCGGTCCTGCGCGAGAAGTCGGCGGCACTGGAGTCGAGCAGGTACCAGAAGAAGGCGGAGGGACTGCGGGAGCAGGCCAGGCGGCTGCGGGAACCCGAGGACGCCGCCAGGGCGGAGGAACTGGCCGACGAGGCCGTGGAGAGCGCCAAAGAACGCGACGACGAGGCTAATGAACTGCGGGCGCAGGCTGCCGACCTGCGGGCCGACTCCGGGCAGTCGCCGGAACGGCCGGCGACCGAGGTCGGCGGCCAGGATCGCCAGGCCGGGCCCGCGCAGCCGGGGCCGGTGCGCCGCGAGCCGAACGAGGTCCGAGCGCACGAACTCGACGAGCAGGCCGACCGGCTGCGGGGACAGGCGAACGAGCTGCGGACGCGGGCCGGTGAGCTGCGGACGTGGGCGGAGACGCTGCGAGCCCGGGTACCGAGTGCGGAGCAGGGCAGGGAAGCGCGGGCGCAGGTGCTGGATCGGCAGGCCGACGACGCGCAGCGGCGTGCTGACCAGGCCCGGGAACAGATCCGGCGAGAGCGACAGCTGCGTGGGCACGAGGTCGGTGGTTCGCCTGATTCGGGGGCCGTCCAAGCCGCCGCCCAGCGCCCGGTGTTCCAGGGCGGGAAGGGCGTCCCGGCGATCCGTGCCGCCATCCTGGCCCGGTTGGATGCGGACTCGCCCTACTACCGGAAGTTCGTCGAGGTGGCGGCCTCGGACGAGAACCTGATCAAAGCATGGGAGGAGGTCGCCGACGGGCAGTTCACGATCAGCCTCGGGGAACAAGCCAACGACGGCGATCCGGAGTTCAGGATCCGGCTGTTGCGGCTGGGCCAGGGACGCAACGTCCGGTCGATACGGTTGGACCGGGAAAGCTCGAATCGCCGGTTCGACCAGCGGACGTCTTCCATCAAGAGCCTGCCGTTGCAACATGAGCCGTTCGTGATCTTCATTCCTACCGGGCATGTCTCCATCAGGCTTTGGCCCTTCGGGATTTTCAATTCGCGGCGATCCAATCTGAGTGTGGCTCGCTCGGACGTCGACGAGATCAAGGTAGTCCAGCGCGACGTCGAGCACGACGAGAAAGATCACACCGCGATCGTCGAAATCGAGTGCACCTCACCTGGTAAGTTGCCGTGGAGCGGGTCGCGCTCGTCGTTCGATCAGGTGGCCATCGAGGTGACGCTGGCCTGGCCGAAGGAAAAGCCGGCCGCGACGGAGGAGCGTCCGGTCAGCTCGACGGACCGTGAGCTCACGCTCTTCTCGAACCTCGGTGCGGTGTATGACGCGGTCTCCGCCAAGGTGGGCGGATTCGCCCCGAACGACGTCGAGACCCGCAAGAAGCTCGAGGATTGGCTCACCAGCAAAGTCGCGGTCGACGCGCTGCTCACCGGGAAGGTCGTCCGCGACACGTTCGACTTCGCGGGGAAGGGCAAGACGCCGGTCTACGTGGCCATCGCCGGTCCAGGTGCCGGAGCGCCGCTGAAGTCCCGGCCGGTCTGGGATGGCGAAGGCTCGGTACAGCACATTCAGACCGCCGGCATGGATGTCACCCACACCTCCTCGTTGGGACTACGCCGAGGCGGGGGTATCGCTGTGACGGGCGGCGACATCACCGGCGGTAACGACGGCGGCCTTGGTGGAGTACAGGTACGTTTCCACCACAACAGCGATCTGCGGAACGGCGACACCGTCCCGGTCACCGGTGGGCTGACGCATACCTATTCGGGTCCGCTGCAGGTCCGTGAAGCCGACGTCACACTGATCGTCAGTGTCGGTGAGCCGATGCCCGGCATCGCCGGAGACACCTCGCGATCTCGCGGTTCCGCGGCTCGACACGTGCCGGACAACCTGATCCGGCTGCCGAGCAAGGCAACCATGTTCCTGCGTGGCCGGTCGGATGACCCGACCCCACAAGACCTGCGGGACAAGCTCGGCCTCACCGAGGCCGCGCAGAGCGGGTTGCAGTCCCTGGTGGACCGGCATGGCGTAGTGGTCGACGTGCGGCCCGCTCCTCCGCTTGCGGCGCGCTGGATCGCCGGCGGCGAGACGATGCCTCGCCCCGCCGAGATCCCCGACAAGCTCATCGACGAGGCCGACGTGCTGCTGGGCGCGCCGGCGGACAAGATCGGCCTGGTCGGCCACTTCAAGCCCGTTCTGCCCGACGTCGGAGACCCCCGGTTGGCGGACCTGCCCGGCGGGCTCGAACGCCTGGAAAGCCGGTTCGCGGAACGGCTCACCGAGTTCCGCAGCGGAATGCCCGCGGGGGATCGCTACCGCGTGACCGGCGAAGGGGTGGTCGAGGAGCGATCCGCGGACGGGAAGTACCGGCCGCTCACCGATCATTCCACCTTCGGCGTCCGATCCGCGGACGACCACCCGCTGCCCGCGGCCGAGCGGGACCGGTTCCTGTCCGCCGTGCGTGCCAGTGCGCTGGGCAGCGGGCCCGGCTCGATGCGTTCGTGGGAGCAGGGTTCCCAGCCCCGGCGGAGCCCGGACGGCCAGGACGAGCCGTCCGACGGAGTCCGGTTCCAGCCTCGGCGGAGTCCGGTGACGGCAAGCCTGCCTCACTGGGCGATCGAGAACCATCCGGGGGAACCCGCTGCCGAACCTCGAGACCGGCCTGCCGAATCCGCCAGGGAAGAGGTCCCGGACCCATCGGATTCCCGTCAGAGTTCCGAAAGGCAAGAACCCGCACCGGAACAGGGCACACCGGAGGCCGACGACCCGGCGGACACCAACCGGCACCAGGCGCCGTACCGGCTGGACGCGAAGGTGATGCTCGCGGAAGCGGATATCGAGCACCTGACCGAGCTGCTGTTGCACCGGCTCAACGCGGAGGGGGTGATCGGCGGCCGGGCGGGCTTCTGGCCCAAGCGGCTGTTGCGTTATCCGGACGCGTCGGCGCTGCCCAAGCTCAAGCAGAAGATCGTCGATCACCTCAGGAAGGGGATCACCGCCAGGGAAATCCGCAACGGCGGTGACGGGATCCGGATACCGCTCGGCGGGAACTACCGCGGGGTGAAGGACCTGTTCGTGCGCTTTGTCGAGAACCGGCAGCAGGCCAGCTACCTCGGTAGCGACAAGGGCGAGCGACTTGAGCACCTGCACGACCTCGGCCGGTCCCAGATGTCGGACGTGGAGGAGTCGCGTTACCTCACTGCCGGCATCGTCGGCGGTGGTTATGCCGATAAGCAGTCGGTATGGCCGAGTGCGGAGGTCTCCGTCAAGAGGCGGACCGGTCACAGCGACGCGCGAGAAAAGGAACGTGGCAACAAGTCCACGCTGAGCAGTAAGAACGACGTACACTATTTCAGGTATCCGGGCCGGTACCAGGTCAGTAGCGGCGGCCGTTGGGGTAAGCCCAAGCCCGCGCACGAATGGCTGAACCTGGACACCGGCGCCGACGACAGCGGTATCCCGGGGTCCCTCCTGGTGGCCGTGCCCGGCCTCCCCACCGGGTACCGGACAACAGCGGACCGGCTGGCCGCCGAGTCGCGGATTTCGGAGGAAGCCGAGCCGGCCTGGAACAACGACGATGTGCCCAAGCCGGTGCTGCGACAGACCGATCTGCCGCCGAGCGCCGAGCTGGTGGTGTTCCGGCCGTTGCCGAACGGCATAAGCACTGCCGCGAAGATGCTCAATCTGCCCCGCCAGGCTCGCTGGAAGGCCTGGCTCAAGTTTCCGCTCATCGGTCGCGAGGCGAAGCCGATCGACAAGCACCACGACCGTGTTCTCCTGGTCGCCGACGACGGTGGATCGCACTCCGCGGGCGAGCACGACGGTGCGCTGGACGGACTGGAAGTCTTCTTCCACCCGCTTCGGCGGATGGCACTGACGACCTGGGACCACATCAAGCTGACGACGCGCAACACCGGTGGGCTTTTCGGCAACCGGGAACGGAACGCGGACGTGGAACTGTCGGTCGAGCGAGCCGATCCCCGGATCATCGACCGTATCGAGGACTACGACTTCAGCGAAGTGACCCACGGCGCCGACACCCTCGTCGACGGCCCGACCAAGGGTGTGGGCGCCACCGTCAAGCTTTCGGTAGGAGACTTCGAGCAAGCCATCCCGCCGTGGCTTCTTGCCGGGCACATGGCCGCGATCATCGCGAAGTTCACGCAAGTGTGGGAAAAGAGGGCACAGACCGGCGGGCGGCGCGAGGAGAAACCCACTTCCCGTGAAGCCGCAATCCTGGTCAGTACCCATGTGCTCGCTGACTTGTCCATCAAGGAGAGCCGCCGATGGAACGATTCGTTCGGCGGTCAGCACGACGGCACCGTGCACGCGAAGCGGATGTGGATCCACGACCCTCGCGGAGAAGTCTGGGTGATGAAGGCCAGCGAGGCTCACCTCCTCAAAGGGCTGCCGCCCGAGGACCTGGCCAAGCTGAACCCGGAAGAGGCCGCTCGGTACCGCGAGAAGAATCCGCCCGGCCAGGAGGCCCAGGACGCCGAAACTTCGCCCGAAGACCGCCAGGAAAGCGTCGGCGGCGAGTCGTCGGGGCCCGCGGAGACCGCTGCGTTGCGACCTCCGCGGAACGTGGGACATGGCACGGGGTCCGTGTCGTTCGCCGATACCAAGGCGCGGCGGGAATTCGGCGAAGAGGTCATGCGGCGGCTCACCGAGTGGTCCAGGCACCAAGGTGCGCGGGTCCAGGCGGAGAACGAGAACAGCCCGGTCAAGCGCGCGGCCGACTGGGCCAACCAGATAATTTACGTGCCACGTGGAGACAGCCAGGAACCGGTGTCGCTCAAGTGGTTCGACCAGATCAATGACGGCCTCTACAAGAATGTGCTGAAGCCGGACCTGACCACCAATGCGGCCGACATGCTGTTGCTTGAGGCGATCAACGGTGGTGTCTCGATCCTGCGCTTCGCCCTGACTCCCGTCGGTCGGGTCGAGCAGCTGGTGGTAATACGCGGAAAGCTGGGCGAGAGCACTTACCATGGCAGCGTCGAAAAGCGCGGTCTGAAACAGGACGTCGAGGTGCGTTGGGGCTCTTCGGGCAAAAAGGCCGTCACCGCCGTCCTGGAACTCGCCGCCGGTGGCCACGCCTATAACAAGAACGACAGCGCGGGAAATCTCAACCTGTTCGCGGTGAAGGCCGAGATGGAGCAGAGCCGGGAGACCAGCACGGCTCAGGAGATCACCGACGCCATCTCTGCCGTGACCGAGCAGCGCAAGCACCTCGAGTTCTTGCACCCTGGAGAATTCACCATCTATGCGTATCCGTTGTCGGCCGCTGGTACCTACACCAAGTTGGTGGGGAAAGTTTTGCCGTCGGTCGAGCCGCACCAGTTCGCCGACCCATGGGAAGAGCACTTCACCCTTCCGCAGAGCATCCGAACCACTGTGGACGAGAACCTGGTCATCCGGGAGGGCGACCGCTCGGCCCCGCCGCTCGCGAGGGGCGAAGGGTTGTGGCAGTACCCGCAGACCGGGAAGCGCACCGAATACGGTTTCGCTTTGGACGACGAGGGACGTACGGTCGCGTATGTCAACGTCCACCCCTTCGACGCGGAAAAACGGGACGAGGTACTGCGGGAGCTGTTCACGGGCCGCTTCCGGAACGAGAGCGGTTCGGCGCCCCTCATGCCGAACCGGCCTGCGATGCCACCCAGGTCGATAGATAAGGTCTTCGCCGCGACCGGACTCCACCGTGGTCCGCTGCATGTCCTCAAAGCGCTGACCAGGAACCGCGATGTAATCAAGTTTCCCAAGGGCTCCCCCCTGAAGGAAATGCGAATCGGAGTGGACTTCGCGGATATCAAGCTGATCGGTCCGGTCAAGGACGGTCCGTTGGACCGCTCCGCCACGGAGAAGCAGACCGTGTCCTCCAATCTGACCCGCCACGGCATGCTGCAGTCGGTGGAGCAGCACGACCTTCGCGGGGCACCGGTCGATGACGTGGCCCAGCGCCCGGGCGGCGGCGTCGCCGAACTCGTGCGGACGGTCGTGGACCGCACTGTCCGGCACGACAACTCCGCGTCGACCGAACGGAAGCTGGAAGGGCCCGGCGGAGAACCGGCGGAGGCCCGATACGAGGTGGAGGTCACTCCCCGCTGGTCGATCACGCCGATCTACCGGGGGAAGAAGGCTCGGTGGCTCGGGTGGAACCGGACGATTCACACCGGCCGCGACAACCCGATCACGCTCGAAGTGGACCGCAGGGGGCTGGAGGAACTCGGCCTGCGCGTGCCGGGGACGGGAACCGGCGAGGAGGCACCGAAGCTTCGCGATCCGGGTGAGCGTGGCCCGGACGACAACGCCGTCACGACGAAGGCACCGGAATCCGATTCGGCTGATTCGGGCGCGAAGCATGCTGCGCCGCCGGCACCGTCGCTGAGTGTCGACGAAACGGTGCCGCCGGGTTCTCCGCGATGGGACGACCTGGTGTCGTCCGCGCGGAAACGGCTTGGCAAGCTTTCGGAAAAGGCACACCAGGCGGTCGTCTCACGGGCGACGAACATCGTCCAGGCAGCGCGGGGCGAACTGCCGGGTTCCGGGCCGCGCCCGCGGGACGGAGAGATCACGGAGCTGGTCGCGCACCGCCTGCTCGATGGTGATGAAGACGCCGCCCGCCAGCTGTCTCATCAACTGGTCACCGGGCGGGGCCTGGCCGACCCGGGCGCATCCGATGGGCCGGCGCGTCGGCAGAAGGAGTTTCAAGAGCGTTTTCCGGAGTTTTGGGGGGTTAACGGCGAGAAGTTCGCTGGGCGGGTCGAGGGGCATACCGAGAACTGCGAGCAGTCGGTGATCGCTGCCGGGCGGACGAGGCGCAACATTCTGTCCGGTGATCGGTCGGCGGGCGTTACGGTGCCGGCACGCGGCGGTAAGCCGATGACGATCGGGGAAGCGAACAACGAGCACCGCTTGGAAAACGAGCAGCGCTCGGAGGCGGTGGTGGCGACCTTCGAGGAGGTCGAGGCGCACCTGTCGAACCATATCCCGGGTGCTTTGGGTGAGGTGTACATCGAGGGCCGGGACGGCAAGGTGCACGCTGTGATGGTGGAGCGCGCGCCGGACGGTCCCGGGCGCGAGGGGACGCGGCCGGTCCAGTATCTGGATCCGCACCGAGGGATTGTTCCGGATGTGGGGCCGCACAATGTGCGTGGCTATCGGCCGTTGCCGGACCTCGGTACGACCCCGATGGCCGGCCATGAGAAGTTGCCGGTGGAACTGCTGGTCGGCGCGCCTGCCACGGCTGAGCCGGTGCGTGCGAGTGAGCTGCTGGCCATCCCCGGGGTGAGCAAGGAGCACGCGTTCGGCCTGGTGCTGGACAAGGTCGCCCAGGACGTGCGCGCGGCCGCTGCGGATGGTGGTGTCGACGAGACTGTCGTCGACGACCTGTCGATCAAACACGGGATCGACAAGCAGCAGGTGCACCGTGTAGTCGAAGCCGCGGCGATGGAGAAACTGCGGGAGGCCCGCGGTGACGTGGATGCGAAGCTGGATGTGAGTGCCGCCTACGGCATCGGCTTTGATCAGCTGTTCCGCTTGGAGCAGGCCGCGGCTGTTGCGGACCTGCGTGAGTCAGCCGATCGCGGACGACCGCACACCGACCAAGAGCTGGCCGCCCGGTACGGCCGGGACCTCAATCAGGAAAGTGATGCCGAGTGGATCAATGAAGTCGTGTTCGCGGCCATGTTGGCGGACGCGCGCGACGCGGTCAGGTACGGCGGTCAGCCCTACCCCGTCCGCGAAATGGGCAAACGGTACCGCGTGCCGCGTCAGCGGGCTCGCACGCCGATCCTGACGGAAGCGGCGCTGCGGGAAGATCCGTCGGAATCCGAAGTCTCCGCGCAGCTGATTCATGTCAGCGGTTTGAGCCGGGTTGATGTCGAGGGTACGCGTATGCAGCCTGCGGGGGAGGCGGAGTTGCAGGCACGGGCCGCGGTTCGTGCGGCGGTAGCCAACAAGAAAACCTTGAGTGCGGACGAGCTGGCGCGGGATTTTGGTCAGCCTGTGGAGTGGGCAAAGCTCCAGATCAACGTGGTGGCGCATGGTGCGGTGATCGAGGCGATAGGGGCTCGGCGGCCCTACACCATCGAGCGGCTGGACCGGGACTTCGGCTTGGGAACCGAGCGGGCACGTGCCCTGATGCTGCATGCGCCCGCGCTCGAAGAGGTCGGAACGCGGGCTGCGAAAGAGGCCGCCAAGAGGAGTGCCAAGGCCGGGGACCCACTTACCGCGGAGCAACTGTCCGCCCTGTTCGGCATCAGCGTCGCAAGCGCGGAAAAGGCGATCACCCAGGCCGCGAGAAGCGATATCCTTGGACGGGCGCGCCGCAATGCGATCGCTGAGGAGGAGTTGGCGAAAAGGCACGGAAAGAGCATTGAATGGGCTGGCAAGCAGATCGATGCAAATGTGCGCGAATCAATAGTAGTTTACGCGCAGAAGATGGGAAACCAAAAAAATCCGGAAACCTTTCTCGGATTCCTTAAAGATCGTTTTGGGATTACTGAGGATCGATACAAAAACGAATACAAGGCGGTTGTCGAGGTCGAGCACAGGCGGGCCGCTTGGTATGGCAAAGCGGTTGTCAAGGCTGAGTACAGGCGGGCCGCTTTGTATGAGGAAGAACCGCGAGTTGATCGTATTGGGCGGTACCTGAACACGTGGGCTGGTGTAGATAGTTCCAGGTCTGTCGCGGAAGAGGATCTGCGATGGGCTGTCGTGGAAGGGGCGCCGTTCTCTGTTGAGGACCTGGCTCGACTGCAACGGGGGGATCTGGCCGACCTGTCCGCCGAGAAGCGAAAAGAGGCGCTCCGGCAGGCGCGTCAGCAGATTGATGCTTTTGTCCATGAGGACCTGTTGGCGAGCGCTGAGAATAATAATCCTCCTCTTTCAGTGGAGCTGCTTGCCCAGCGCCACGGCATTACCCCGAGTGAAGCTTCGGACCACATAGCTGCTGCTGCTCAGGAATATGCGAGCGCGGCCTGGCGTGCCGGGGGTAATTGCAGTCCGAATGATTTGACTACGCGCTTCTATATCGACCTGGCTACGGCAAGGCGATATATCCGAAAGGTGGAGGAACTCTCGACGGGTTCTGATGACGGGCTGATGTTGGATACTCAAATGGAGTTCGAACAGGCTCAGATGCAGCAGGTGACCGATGAAAGCGGGGTCGTTCTTTCTTGGGAGAATGTGCAGTTTGGGGAGCTTTTTCCGGAGTTGTGGGGGGTGAACGCTCCGAAGTATGTGGCTGGGGAGTCGGGGCATGAGTGGAATTGTCCGCAGTCGTTGGTGGCGGCGGTGCGGACGTTGGATCGTAATCGTTCGGGTCATGTGGGTGATGCGATTCTTGCTGAGTCGGGTGGGCCGCAGCGGTTGGGGTGGTTGGCGGAGCAGTTGAGTGTGTCGCCAAAGGATGTGGTGGCGGGGTCTTATGAGGATGTGGTGAGGCATTTGGGTGGTGCTGGGGGTGTGGTGCCTGGGTATGAGGGTGTGGTGTGGGGTGGGGTTGTTCTTTGGGAGCAGGGTGCTCCGGTGGGGCATGTGGTGTTGGTTCGGCGGTCGGTGGATGAGGCTGGTCGTCCGAGTTTGATGCCGGCGGATGCGCATCGGGGTGTGGTTCCGAAGATCGTGCCGCGTAGTGTGCTTGGCTATTTCCCGATTCCGGGTTTTGGTTCGACGCCGATGGTCGGCAAGCCGCTGGACCCGAACCTCCCGGTCGGTGCGGGCGGGAGCAACCCACGCCGGACGTCCGGCGGCATGCGAGCCCCGCTGTCTCGTGATCGCGGGATCCTGGCGGATCGACCCGAGCTGATCGGTGCGGAAGCAGGGGGCACGACCGATCAGGTCGGCACGGAAGTGCTGGCCGAGATCCGGAACGCCGCGAAGGAGGAGCGGCCTTACACCGTGGACAAGTTGGTCGAAGAGCGTGGTCTCAGCCGGGAGACGGCGCGGAAGGCGATCCGTGCCGCGGCGCACGCCGCGGTGGAGGAGCGCGTGCGTAGCCGCGATCCTTATACTGTCCGTGGTCTCGCCGACGGATTCGGCATCAGCATCATGGAGGCCAAGCACGAGATCGAGTCCGCCGCGCTGGCTAAACTCCAGGTCCCGCGTGTCAAGCACAGTCCGGATGGTTTGGCCGTTCAGTACGGCCTGAGCCGGCGGCGGGCGTTCGAGCTTATCGGGAAGCAGGTGCGTACCGACGCCAGTCGGTTCACCATTGACGCGCTGGCCGAGCGGTTCGGTATCAGCCCTCGCGCGGTCGAGTTCCATCTTCGTACCGAGAACGATCCGGACGGCTTGGCCGACGTGCGCACGGTGCGAGACTGGATCCTCACCGAAAAATCGCTGAAGGCGGGAGGCATCCTCAAGCCGACCAAGGGTGGCAGTGAGATCGGGGCTCTTGACATCGCACCGGGAACTCCGCCGCGCCTTGACGTCGTGATGAGTCAAACGGGACTCCCGCGTGATCAGGCGCTCTTCGTGGTAGCGGAGAACCTGATCAACAATCGATTCGGCCGGCAAAATTCCGCGGCAGAGCTCGCCGAGAAATTCGGAATCCGGCTGGCGGAAGCCGAGGTTCTGATCGACACCGAGGCTGAATTCGAGATTCTGAAGAGGGCGCTGGTGCGTAATCCGCCCACCCCGGAAAGCCTCGGCGCGGAGTACCGCAAGGATTCAGCGTGGGGCAGCAAGCGGATGGAGTCCGCGATTGTCCAGCAACTGCTTCGTAAAGCCGCCGTGGGTGGGAAGCACGTGGCCGAACACCTGCACGTGACCCTCTCGACCAGGAGGTTGGGGCTAAGGGACGTGCGGCGTCCGGAGCTGGTGGCGGAGGCCGTGCGGGCTGATGTGCGGGTGGGGGTTGGTCGTGGGGAGCCGTTTACGGTTGCGGAGCTTGCGGCGAAGTATGGGATGCCGGAGGCGTGGTGTGCTGATCAGATTTCGGTGGTGATGCAGGGTGTGGTGCGTGCGGGGGTGGTGAATGGTGGGCCGCGTGGTGTTGAGGGGCTTGCGGTGGAGTTCGGTGTTGATGTTGCTGTGGCTGAGGAGGCTGTGGCTGCTGTGGTGTTGGGGGAGGTGCGGGCTGCGCGTGCTCGTGAGGAGTCGGTTGATGTGGCGTCGGTTGCCCGGCGGTATGGGATCGGTCGTGAGGTGGTGGATCGGCGTATTGATGCCGTTATGCGGGCGGACGTGCGTGACGCGGCGATCCGGCGCGACCCTTACACAGTCGCCCAATTGGCCGAGAAGTATGAGGTGGACGAGTCCCGGGCTCTCGCGCAGATCGAGGCCGCCGCACTGGCGCATGTGCACGATGCGGCACGGGCAGGGGACGGCTTGACGACGGCTCAGGTGACCGAGCGGTTCGGACAGGGTGATGCGTGGTCTCTGGGTATCAAGCGTAGGGCTGCTGCCGAAGCCATCAGGGCAGTGGGGCGTACGGGTCGGCCGATCACCTACGAATACGCTCAAGACCGTTACGCGATCAACACGGATGACATTCCTTATGTGACAAAGGAAGCCATTCTGCCCCTCGTGCGCGAGGCGGCAATGCGCTCTCAGCCTTATACCAGGCAGCAGCTGTTTGACCTGTTCAAACCCTATCCGCAGCGGCGGCCGGATACCCCCGCCGAGGTGACGGCGTGGGGGCCTGGTGATGTCGAGCGGTGGTCGGCTGAAGTCATTCATGCCGCAGCGCGAATGGACGCTTGGGACGCTCTCCTCGGGCAAGGTGAGCCTATTACGTCGGCGAAGCTGGCTGAGCGGTACGGCATCTACCTGGAGGATGCCAGGGATCAGGTTGCGCGGGTTGCCCGGGAGTATTTGCGTGTGGCGCGGGGAAGTATGGAGCTTCCGTTTGAGCCGGGGCCCCACGATCCCGAGGCTCCGGCGCTTGCATTCTTCCGGGTGGGGCGGGGTGTGATTGATTCGGATACTGCGGGGTATTTGGTTGCGAGGCTTGGTATCGGTGACGGGGATGCTGGGGAATATGTCCCTGATGTGGATGAGTCGCTGGACACTGATACGGAATCTGTTCTGGACGACGAGGACGATATTACGAACCTTGCTGAGGCGTTGGTCCGTGATGTGGTGAATGAGCCGCTGGACGCTGATACGGAATTTGTTCTGGATGGGCAGGACTATATTGCGAACCTTGAGGAGGGCCGCGTAGGTTTGGCGGCGCGGTTGGCTGGGTATGTGCAGAATCGGCCGGAGAGGCTGGATCTTTTTCTTGCTCCGGAGAATGTGGAGTTTTTGGGGCGTTTTCCGGTGTTGTGGGGGGTGAATGCTCCGCGGCATGTGGCTGGGGTGGAGGGGCATAGCGCGAATTGTCCGCAGTCGTTGGTGGCGGCGGTGCGGACGTTGAAGCGTAATCGTTCGGGTTACGTGTGGAGTGTGGGTGATGCGATCCCTGCTGCCTCGGGTGGGCCGCAGCCGTTGTCGTGGTTGGCGGTGGAGTTGGGTGTGTCGGAGGCGGTAATGGTGGAGGCGAAGCATGATCAGGTGGTGGAGCA